>JBKQQE010000671.1:0-27270 GCA_052326245.1 Xanthobacteraceae bacterium
CTCCCGCCGGCGATTTCTCCCCAATGAAGATTCTACATTTTGTAAAAGTTTGATATTTCCCTCTGGAGTTGCACAAAGCGCCCAACCACGGTATTTCCCGATTACGCAACGCGCATAGCTCGCCTTGGTAACGCCATCGCCTCATTCGTTCCACGACTGAGCGCCCGCCAAGCCGCCAACCACTTCCGCCATGCGGCAGGTTATAAGCTGCGCGCCACCGTTGAATTGAAGATTGCGACCTGCTCGGAAACATAGTCGATCTGGCCGTCGTCAAGCTTCTCATGAATGGGCAAGCTCAAGATCCGCTTAACCAGATACTCCGCATTCGGCAGCGGCCTGAGATCGAGATGCCGGTACGCCGGCTGCTGCGACATCAACAACGGGTGACGAATCTTCACCTCTATCCCTCTGGCTTCCAGAAAACGTCGCAGATCAGTCCGCCGTGGCGTCGTTATCGTATAATCGAAGAACACCGATCGCCGATCGGCCACCGAGCGCGGGGCCTCGGGGCACCCGACCAGATCCTTGAGACGCCGGCTGTAGCGCGATGCAATCTCGATACGACGGACCAGCGCCGGCTCGACACCCTCGTGGCTGACCAGCATCATGGCCGCCTGGATCGTATCGATCTTGTGATTGAGGGAAGGCTCGACGCAGATTTCCTTGTTCACGGTGCCGAGATAGCGCAGCGCGCGGAGTCGCTCGCAAATCTTCGGATCGTTCACCAGTACGGCGCCGACCTCCCCGAACCCCGGAAACACCTTCATGGGGTTGAGGCTGAACGCCGCGGCATCGCCGAAGCCGCCCGCCCGACCCGCTTCATCGGCTGCGCCGAAGGCCTGCGCAGCATCCTCGATCACCCGCAGGCCATGGCGGGCGGCGAGAGCTCCGATCGATCGCATATCGCACAGCCGGCCTGTGTAGTGCACCGGCAGGATCGCCCGTGTTCTGGGCGTGATTGCCGCTTCGGCATCCGACACATCGATATTGAGATCGTCGCCAACATCCACGAAAACGGGAGTCGCGCCGGCGACAACGACCGCGTTCGCCGTCGCGATCCAGGACATGGCGGGAAGGATCACCTCGTCACCGGGTCCGATGTCGAACGCGCGCAACGCGAGGTAGATGGCGTTGGTGCCGGAACTCACGCCGACACAGTATCGCACCCCGCAGTAACTGGCGATCAGCTGCTCCCACTGCTCGACAGCGGGCCCCATCAACAGCCGGCCGTCGCGCAGCAATTCGTCCACGACGTTCAGCAAACGAGCGCGCAGTTCGGGATCATGGATGGACAGGTCGCGGTAGCGGACCTTGGGAATTGGCAGAGCGGGCTGAAGCAGGTCCACCACCACGTCTTCCGGCATGCCATCGAGGATGCTGCCATACAGTGCGGTGCCCGCCGCATTCCATTTCGATGAAACTGTCATCTTAGCTGCGCCTTCCGCAACAGAGCACGAGATTGTAGTGCGCCATGGCGTGATAGCCGGTATGGACGATTTCGTCGTTCATCGAGAACGCGTAGACGTTGTGGAAGTACTTCTGCAGCAGTCGCTTGAGGTCGCGTTGGTCCTTGCAATTGACATGACCGATCTTTCTGTGAGCCGACGCGTAGGCCTGCGACTGCAACGAGGGCATGCCAACAACGAGAGTCCCATGGGGCGCGAGGCTTGCCACCATGTTTGTCAGAAACCGGTCTTCGTCGGACGCATTGATATGCTCAAGAACGTCCAGGCTGTACATGCCGTCAAAGCTGCCTTCCACCGATCGCTCCAGCATGTCATGCACCTTCACGTCGATGGGCCAGCGCTCGGAGCTCCGATCCAGGGCGTCGGCGACGAAATCGGCGTCGAAATCGACGGCTGTCAGGTGATCGACTTCCTGTCGGACCACCCGGCTGAAGAAGGCGTCGCCGCACCCGACTTCGAGCGCACGAGCGCAGCCCTGCAGCATCTTCGCGACGAACTTGTAACGCGCGAACGTAAACGCCAGCCGCTTCGGATCGTCGAGATAGGCCCAGCTGGAAACGAAGCCCAGCCGTTCGAAGCCCTTCGCTCTGAACAGATCGATCGCCTCCTGATATTGCACCTCTCCCTTCGTCTTTTCCATCTCGGAACCTTTCATCCAATCTGCGCTCGACGGCAGCGATCGCCGTGGCGCGGTCAAAACAAAAGCCTCCGTCGGGCGTTCAAGTCACACAGGCCGGGGCATGGCAACGCCGAGGTGCGCCTTCAGTCACCGTTCGGTTGACGGAGTTCGGGTGCCGCGGCCACCTTCATCGCATGCTCCAGAAAAGCTCGCAGCTCCGGCAGAGCCTGGGGTGCCCAATCCGCGAATTCGGCATCGTTTTTCGAAAATGGTCCGGTCGTCGTCTCGTGAAAGACGACCAGAGGGGTCCGCGGCAGAATGGCGTGGTAGAGCGCCTCGTTCAAACGGTAGTAGAACGGCCTGCTGCCAGTATTCGACGCCAGCTGGATTGCTCGAATCGGTGTCCCGCGCTCATCGAAGACGACGATGTCGAGAGCGCCCTCGATCATGTGAAACGATTCAGTCTTTTTCGGGTGCCGGTGCGGGCGAAACAATACGTCCTGGCGCATGGCCAGGATCATCTCCTGAACCATCGCCGCGTCGTCGACATGAACGCAAACACGACTGCGACCGAGCGGACTTTCGATCGCGGAGGCCTTCAACCGCGAAAGCCAGTCGGCGCCGATCTCCACGATCGAGCCGCACTCTCGAAAGACCTCAGTCATGGATCGATTCCTCCAATCGAATTCACGACCTTGAGATGCCCGCTAAGATGTTGTCCGGCGTAAGCCCGTGCGCCGCGAGGACGTCCCCATGGCTGCCGTAAACATGCACGAACTCGTCGCGCAATGAGAAGCAATGAATTCTGCAACTGGACCGTCGTTCATAGGCGAATGCCTTGACCCTCATCCCGAGGCTTCCTTGGGGCGACATTTCCTCGATCACCACCGTCTCGCGATGCGAGGCCAGCACCTCGTCCAGGCCCGCCAGGTCGAGCGGCTTGAGCGTATGGACTGACACCAGGGACACCGAGCGGCCCCCAGCCTGCAAGCGGTCGGCCACCTGGGCGGCCATCTGCATGATCGGACCGTAAGTGAGAATGCAGACATCGCGGCCTCTGCGCAGGAACCGCAGCTTTCCGAACTCGAACTTCTCGGCCGAAGCACTGGTGAAATCCGGCTCGCCCGCCTTGCCGAGCCTCAAATAGACCGGGCCGCGCTCCTGCACAGCGCACCAGCGTGTTGCCTCCTCCACTTCCGCCGGATCGCAGGGCGCCACCACGGACATATTCGGCAGCGCGCAGGCAATGGCAATGTCCTCCTGTGCGTGATGGGTTGCTCCCAGCGTCGAATACGAAACGCCCCCTCCGATGCCGACGATCGTCACAGGCAGGTTCTGATAGCAGAGGTCGTCTCGCACCATCTCGAACGGACGGTACAGCGTGAAGGTCGCTATCGTATAGGCAAACGGGCGCAGCCCGCGCTGGGCCATTCCCGCTGCCATGCCGATCATGATCTGCTCGGCAACGCCGGTATTGACGAAGCGATCCGGAAATTCCTGGCGGAACCTGGCGATTGATCCGGCCGGCGAAATATCCGCGACAACGATGCAGAGGCGCGGATCGACCTTGCCAAGCTCGTAAAACGTTTCGGCGAAGCGGTTTCTCATCCGGCTGCCAGTTCGTCCAGGCCGCGCTGGTATTCGTCCTTGTCGGGCGAGCGATAGTGCCAGATCGGGACATTCTCCATATAGGAAACGCCCTTGCCCTTAACCGTCCTGCATACCACCATCAGCGGACGTCCTCCGACGCGCGCGAGAGCCGCATTGAAGATCGCCTCTCCGTCGTGGCCATCGACCTCGACCGCTTCCCAGCCGAATGCCTGCGCCTTCTCGACCAGCGGATAGAACGCCTTGTGCCCTTCACTCATTCGCTCGAGGCCACCAAAATCGTTCTGGTCGATGAAGGCAACCAGATTGTCGAGCTGCAGATTGGCGGCCATCATCATCGCCTCCCAGGTCGACCCTTCCTGGAGTTCGCCGTCGGACAGCAGGCAGTAGATTATGACGTCCGTCCTCTTCAGCTTCTCGGCATAGGCCTGCCCGGTCGCCAACCCGAGCCCGTGGCCGAGCGAACCGGTCGAGGCGGCCACGCCCGGCGTTTCGTAGTCGGGATGCGCGCCGAGCCGTCCACCCGGTTTGCAGTAGCGATCGAGATCCTCTTTGGACAGCAGGCCGAGCTTTTCCAGGATAACGTACTGGATCATGCAGCCGTGCCCCTTCGACATCAGGAACACGTCATGGTCGGTTCCGCGCATCAGCCCGTGGTATATTGCATCGGTGATCTCGGTGCAGGAAAACGCCGGCGCCACGTGCAGCGCGGCAACCTGCTGCGAGATTTCGAGGATACGTCGACGATATTGCCTGCAACGCTGGCGTCCGGCCGGCGCGTCGAACGAATTTTGCAGCGGTTGCACCTTCGACATGATCCGGCCCTCGTCAAGCCCGCAACACGTAGTCAGTCGGCCAGTCGCGGATCTCGTTGAGATATCGCCTGCCCCACCCGACCATCTCGGCCAATCCTTCGTCCCAGCCAATTTCCGGCTCCCAGCCGAGGTCGGCCTTGATGCGGCTGGAGTCGAGCCAGTAGCGGGAGTCCTGCCCGAGCCGGTCACCGGTGACGGTGCACAACTGCTCGAACGGCAGATCCAGCGCCTTCGCCGTACGTTCCACCACTTCGCGGATCGACGTCGGCTGCGCCGGCCCGGCATTGTAGATCACCCCGATCGGCGCCTTCTCGGCCACCAGATGGATCGCGCGGCCAAGATCGCGGGCATGAATATAGGATTTTTCCGCGCGCCCCCCGCCATGCAGCGGCAGCCTGTGGCCGGTCAGCCCGCACCACACCGCTTTCGGAATGACCCGATGCAGCAGTTGGCCAGGGCAATACGCGTTGGATGGACGAATGATGTTCATCGGAAATTTCAAGAACCTGTGCACCGATTCCAGATACATGTCGAAGGCCACTTTCGACGCGGCGTAGGGGCTGGTGGGCTTGATCGGTTCGTCCTCCCTGGTCGCATGGTCCACCGAGCCATACATTTCGGAGGTGCCGATCTGGATGAAGCGCTCGAGCCAGTCGCGCTTCATCAGTTCCTCGCACAACCTCGCCAGCGCCATCGAGTTGGTCTCGAAAAACCGCCAGGAGTTATTCCATGATACCGCGCCCTCGCCCTGCGCCGCGAAGTTGACGATGATCGCGGGCCTTTCCTTGTCCAGCAGCTCCAGCAGCAGGTCGAGCTCATGGGTGACGTGGCGGGCATGATACTGGTAGCCATCCCGCTTTTCGATATTCAGCGAGAACGGTTCCGGACGCAGCGCCGCTCGACCAATTCCGATCACCTTTTTCGGATTGGCGTGGTCCAGAAGATAGAGGGCTGCGTGAATGCCGAAGCTTCCGCCCCCGCCGAGTATCGCATAGGTTTTGCCGGCCATTCGATTGGATCCTGTTCCTTCGCTCACGCCTATTCGATAATCGTCCAGAAATAGTCGCCGGTGTAACCGGCTTCGTTGAACAGCGATATCCAGCCGGCCGGATAATCATGAAATTCGGCGGTCAATACCCAGCTTTCGAAAATCGCCCTCTGCTCGGGCGTGTGATAGCTGTCAACCTGAACGAAGGCCCGTCCGCCCGACACGCGCTGGATTTCCTGCATGACCTTGATCGCGCGCGGACGCGGAAAATTGTGCACCGTATTGAGGCTGAGAACGCAATCAAAGCTGCGGTCTGGAAACGGCAGCCGCTCGGCGGTCCCCAGATGCAGCCGGCCGATGACGTCCGGCTCGCAGTTCATCAGGGCGTAGATCGAGATGTCGATCCCGAACACTTCCAGGTCGGGACAGACCGTCATCAGATCCTTGACCAGAAACCCCTTGGCGCAGCCGACATCCAGCACGCGCATGCCGGGTCGCAATCCAAAATGCGCGACGATGTCGCGCGCAACCGGGACCCAGCGGCCGTCATAGCGATAACCGCCGTAGCCGTAGTCGCGCGGACCGTCAAAATACATCTCGCCATACTGCTTGGAGATGGCGACGACTGCGGGGTCCTTGGCGTCCTTGCGCGCCTGGACGTTGCGGTTCACTCTCGGCAGGGCACGCAGCAGGTCGATCTCGTTCATGACGCTTTCTTCACGCTTGCCTGTTGCGCTCTCGCCATCCCCTCTGCCAGCCCGGTGTAGCTGAAATCGGGAAATGCCGTGCGAACGGCGTCCGTCGCAAACGGCCGGTACCCGTTGTGCGGCATCGGCGCCCGCCGCGGCGATCCGGAAATCGTCGCGGGTCGCCCGGCCAGGGCGATCGCGCGGGCCGCCACGTCGCGGAAGGAGTGCACCTCTCCCGACGCCGCATTGAGAATGCCGCGGCTGCGGTGTTTGAGCATGCGCACGACCAGCTCCGCCACATCGTCGACCAAGACATGATCGCGCCGTTCCTCTCCCTCCCCGAACAGCACGATATCCTCGCCGGCATTCGCCAGGCGTCGGAATCGGTTCGGACCGTAGCCGTCATGCGGGTCAGCGGCACCGTAGATCAGGCTGGGACGAAGAATGGCGAGCGGCGCGTTCACGACCTCCCCGAACGCGATTTCGCGGGCAAGATGCATCGCGCCATGCAATGTCGATGGTGACGGTGGCGTTGCCTCGGACAAGGGAAGCGGTTCGTCCGGATAGACGGCGTCAGAGCTGATGTTGACGACATGCGACGGCTCGGCTCCGGCCAATGCCTCCAGCATCGTCTTCGTGATCAGCATGTTGTCGATCAGCATCGCGATGTTCTTGCACGGTGCCCGCGCCGCGACGGCGACGATGGCATCGCCCGGCTGCAGCATCGCCCGCAATTGATCAGCGGCTCCGGCGGCCTGGAGATCGACCTCGCGGCGCGAGACGGCGAGGACCGGTGCGTTCTCGGCCCGCAGGCGTTCGACGATTGCGCTGCCGACAAAGCCGCCCGCCCCGATCACGACCGTGCGCCGCGGCATCCGTGCTATGGCATTGAGATGAACGAGCATATCGAATTTCAGTCAAGTTTCCCGGCGGCGCGCCGGCCGAGCGTATAATAGGCAAGCCCCGCGGTTTCGGCCGCCTTGCGATCGAGAACCGCATAGGGATCGAGCACGATCCTGCCGCGCAGGCTGCGGGAGATTTCGGCCGGCGCAATGCGCCCATAGTCCGGCCACGGCGTCAATATCATCAGCGCCTCCGCGCCGGCGGTCGCCTGCAGCGGTTCGTCCACTCCGGTCGCATCAGAGCCTGCTACTGCCGAAACGGGAACCACGGGGTCGTGCACCCGGATTGCGACCCCCTTCAGCTGCCTGATGGTGGCAAGTGCGGGCGAATTCTTCACCGAATGGGTGTTTTCCTTGTAGGCAAGACCCCAGACCGCGATCACCGCCTGCGGATTCCTGCTGAGCACGGTTTCGCGAATGGTGCGCACCGCCCAGTCTCGCCGATGGCGGCTGTTGTGCCGCCAAGCCTCTACCACGCCGGCATCGCTGCCGTGTGCCTCGGCTAACCGGCAGACCGTCGCAAGGTCGCGCTCCAGGTTTCCGCCAGCGATGCCAAGACCCGGGGCCAGGTAGGCGAACGGGCCGATCCTGCGATCCAGCTTCAGCGCCGGAACGATTTCCGACCAGTCCGCGCCGATTCCCTCACACAGTTCCGCCAGCATGTTGGCCACGCTGACGGAGGCCACGAGACAGCAATTGATCGATATCTTCGCGAGTTCCGCGCTCTCATACCGCATCGGCAGCACCGGACAGCTGAATGCGTCAAGCACCGCGCGATATCGTGGATCGAGCGGCTGCGCCGGGTCCGCGCAGCCGACGATGAATCGCTCCGGCTTCGTGGCGCACGCCACGGCGCGGCCGAACACCAGCGTCTCGACCTGGTAGTAGCGTCGCGCCGGCTCCGGAACGCTCATGCTCCGGGTAAAGCCCGCCTCGACCTGAGACAGCACGACCAGAATGGCATCCGTCCGCAGAACAGGTCGAACGAGATCGATCAGTTCGCGCAGCGGGCCGTCGTCGCTGCGCCCCTCATCGTCGGTAGCGATATCCGGCGCGACATACACGACGTCGCAACGGGCGATATCGGCGGCATTCGCGCTGTAGGTCTGCCGGGCGCCATTGGAGGCAATAAGCTCGGGCAGAGCCGGCTCCAGCACCGGAAGGCTGGCGCGCCGCAAATTGGCCACCAGCGCCTCGTCACGGTCGAAACAAACCGTTTCAAAGCCGGCACCCGCGACGGCCGAGGCGGATACCAGACCGAGATGGGTCATCCCGACAAATCCCACCACCGGCTTCATTGCGGGGCCGCCCGCGCAATGGCCTCATCGCCGAGATGGGAAAGGATACGGTGCAGCCACAGATCGTTTGAAAGATCCGTCGGCGCCCCGCGCTCACACAGCGACCGGAAGTGAGCGTACTCCGCCGACCAGGTCGGATCGTCCTGGGTCAGCGTCTCGATCGTCTCCGGAGGTCGTCCGCTGGGCAGCACGCGCCTGCGCCAGACGAAACTCGATGGCCCCCATTTGCAGAGCGAGGAGATGTGCGCCGTTCCCTTTTCGGCGAGGATGTCGCAGGTAAAATGGTTGCGCCACATCAGCAGCGTCATCTCCAGTTCGATGCGAGGGACTTGCGCTTCGCTCGCGATGACGACTTGGTCGGGCGCCAGATTTTCGAAACTGTTTGCAGCGGTAACCGCAAAGCTCGATGCAATGTCGCCGAACCAGAAGCGGCAGGTATCGAGCAGATGCGAACCAAGGTCGGGCAGCACGCCTGCCCCCCTGTCGCGCCATCCCGAATCCCGCACCAGACGCGCCGTGCCGTTGCCGTAAAACATCCGGCAACTATAGATCCGTCCCAGTTCACCGGACGCGATCAGGTCGCGCATGCGAACGAAATGCGGCTCGAAGCGATGATTGTAGGCCGCATAAATCACGACCCCCACATCTCTCGCGGTCCGCTCAAGTTCGAGCAGGTCGCTCTCGCGATCGACCCAGAGCGGCTTCTCGACCAGCACATGTTTGCCATGAGCAACGCAGTAGGACAGCAAGTCCCGCTTCGGCTGATCCGGTATGCAGGCCAGCACGGCATCATAGTGGTCCAGCGGAACCATCGGCAGCGCGCGGTAATCCGCCTCGGGATTGACCGGGTCCACCGAAGCGACGAAGTCCGCTCCCGCGAATTTGCGGCGCTTGTAACCCTGCACGCCAAGGCCCGCGACGACGACGCGCATCTCAGGCGTAGTTCATCTGGCGTTCGACGTCCGCCATCTTGGCGCGCACGTCGTCAGGCGTGATGGGAATGTTTCCGTCGCACTCACATTCACAGGCGGCGGCGAATGCACCAAGAATGGTGGAAATGGCTTCGTTCCTGGAGATCAGCATCGACAAGGTCGAATAGGCCAGCAGTGCATCGCCGGCGCCCACCGCATCGACAAGGTGATCGACGAAGCTGTCGATGACGAAGAAGCTATCGAGAGATTCATGGTTTGAATTGCGGCAGGCCAGAACCCCTCGCTCGCCGAGCTTCAGAATCAGCAGCTTGCAGCGCGCCGCGTCATAGAGGGTCGACGCCAGCGGCCTGATTCCGGAATCCTGATCTGCAAGCGCGAACCTCGCCTCGCGCTCGTTCGGCGTGATCATGTCGAAATCGGTGAATTCCGTGATATTGCCCCAACGGCTGGCAACCTGGCTATCGGCCACTCGAAACACGTTGGGCGGAATGGCCTTGATCAGCTCGGGAATGGTCCGGCGATTGAACAGGCCGTGACGGAAATCCGAGCAGACGACGGCGTCCGCCGGCGTCGAGCTCAACGCCTCGGCGATCGACGCCAGGATGTTGTCCGATATCGATCGATTGTCGAGGGTATCGACTTTGAGCAGCCGGTAGCCGCCGACAACGATGGCGTTCTTGTTGACGGTAGGACGAGACGCATCGATGACGGCGCGAACGTCAATGCCGGCCGCGCGCATGTCTTCCAGCGCAAACGTCTTCAACGGGTCGTCGCCGAGCACTGTCGAGAGCGTCACCCTGGCGCCGGCGGCGATCAGATGCTTGGCGACAATCCCAGCGCCCCCGACATAGTCGACGCGGCGCTCGTAAAGCACGCTCATCGTCGGCGTCTTGGTCTGGCCGCCGATCATGGCGCAATGGGTGTAGCTGTCTACAATCGTGTCGCCGACGACGTGGACCCGCTGGCCCGGCATCCGGCCGAGTACGTCGCGCAGGACATCGAACGTGATGTTGTTGCGCTCCATGAAAATCTGCAGGGCCTCAAGCTTCACCGAAGGCGGGGCCAGATTGATCAGCGCGCTCGATGAATAGACGATGTCACCCGGCGTGAAGATCAGCTCACCGCCGTAGGCCTCCACGACCGCCGCCTCTTCCGCTGTCTTCGGCGCAAGGCCCTTGGCGTTATATTCGAATCCCTTTGCGAAATAGTCAGGTTGAATCGTTTCGATATTGACGAGCGGCTTTTCGTTGTGATCGATGACGACAAAATCGACCATCTCGAACGCCGCGAGATTGAGGGCTCGCAGATCCTGCGGCACGTGCGGTCGATGCAGCCCCTTGGTGATGTGCTTGTCCGCCGTAATGCTGGCGACGAGCAGATCGGCCTTGCTCTTGGCATACAGCAGGTGCCGGACGTGTCCGGGATGCACAACGTCAAACACGCCATGGCACATGATGACGCGCTTCTCGCGCGGCAGCGGACCAATGATGGCGCGCAGCTCCTCCGGAGTCTTTATCTTGTGCCGGTACGGGTCCATCAGTGAAACCATAGGTAGCTCTAGTGATCCTTGTCGTTGCCAAGATACTGGAACCAGGTTTCGGTAGCTTGCGCGATCGACTCCGGATTCCACAGCGGAGCGTCACGCCAGCGTTCGATGTCAGAGAGCATCCGCTGCACGCCGTCCGCGAACGAAACCGAAGGCTTCCAGCCGAGTTGCGAAGTGATCTTGCTGATATTCGCAAATGTGCAGTCAGGCTCGCCGGGACGCTTCGGCACATAGACAACTTCGCCGCCCAGCAGCGACACCAGTCTGTTGATCGATTGCGGATCGCCCGCTCCGATGTTGAAGCGCTCGCCGCAGAGGTCGGTGCGTGCCGCGGCCAGGAATGCGGAAGCCACATCGGTCACGTAGATGAAGTCGCGCGTCTGCGTCCCGTCGCCGACCACGGTATACGGCTTTCCAGCCAGCTTCTGTCGCAGGAAAACGCCAAAAACCGCGCCATAGGCGCCGGTCGTGCGAACGCGCGGACCGTAGGCGTTGAAAATGCAGACCGCGTTCACCGGCAGCCCGTAGACCCGGTGCCAGTGAAACGCCGCCTGCTCGCCTTGATATTTCGACAGCGCGTAGGGGTACTGCGGTGCGATCGGATGAACCTCGTCGGTCGGCGTCGCCGCCAGCCCGTAGCACGAGGATGACGACGCGTAGACCACCTTCCTGACGCCCGCGGCCCGCGCGCATTCCATCACCCGCACCGTGCCCTGCACGTTGACGTTCATGTAGTCGATCGGCCGCTCGATCGAGGGCACGATGTCGCCGATACCGGCGAAATGAAACACATAGGTAGCCCCTTCGAAGATCGCCGAGCCGGGTTCGAGCGTAAGGATGTCCTGCCAGTAGCAGGCGAGCCCTGAATCATCCCTGTGGTGTTCGAGATTTGACGAATGGCCACCGCTCAGATTGTCGATCACCCGCACCGAAAATCCGGACTCCAGCAGCAGATCGACCATGTGGCTGCCGATGAAACCGGCACCGCCGGTCACGATCGCGACAGGTCCCGACATCAGGCCGCGCGCAACCGCTTGAGGCGCTTCACGTTGAAGTACTGGTCGTCGTTCAAGCTGTCGGGAATGCGGCCGTCGCGGAACGCATTGCAGAGGTCGCGTACCGCGTCCTCGATGGAATGCCGCGGCACAAAACCAAGCACCCTCCTGATCTTGTCGGAATTGATATGGTAGGAGCGCAGATCATCGCTTGGCGTGGTCACGATCGCGACCTCGCCCTTCTCGGGAAATTCCTTTGAAACGACCCGCTGCACCAGCCTGGCAATGTCCATGATGGACAGGTTCTGATAACCGACGTTGAAGGTCTCTTTCTGGATCCTTTCCGACGGCGCGGTAAGGAACAGCTTCACCGCATCGCAGTAGTCCTGAACATGCAGGTTAGGGCGCAGCTGCGAACCACCAAATACGGTGATCTTGCCCGCATTGACGGCATGGTTGGTCAGGATATTGACCGAAAGATCGAGCCGCAGGCGAGGCGCATATCCGCACACCGTCGCCGGCCGGAAAATGACGCCGGTGAAATCGTCGTCCGCGTGCTTCTTCAGCAGCGGCTCGCACATGCCCTTGAACTTGTTGTAGAGCGTCAGCGGCACCAGCGGGTGGTCCTCGGTCACATCCGGCTTGTCGGAGACGCCGTAGACCGAACTCGACGAAGCATAGACGAACCGCTTTACGCCGGCGTTCTTGGCCGCCACCACCATCGGCTCGAATGCGTCCATGTTCACCGAAGTCGACAGCGCTTCGTCGAGTTCGAAACTTGCGTCGTTGGAGATACAGGCAAGGCTGATGAATGCGTCATGGCCCGCTGTGACCGCGGCGAGATGCGCGGTATCGCGAATGTCGCCCTTGACCACGCGCAGGCCGGGATTGCCCTTCGGCAGGAAAGCGTCGCCGAAGAACATCGTATCGTAGACCGTGACCTTGTACCCCTGATCAAGCAGCTGGGGCACCAGCAGGCTGCCGCAATAACCCGCACCACCCGTCACGAGAACGCTACTGAAGAGTCTATCCATGGCAATGCCCGCCAAATCTCAGGCCGCAGACTTCGCGAGATTGATCGAGAACGACGACGCTTTGGCGTCGCGATAGAACATCTGGACCGTCTCGCGTGAGTAGTCCAGGAGGTCCTTGCCAGCCAGGCTGAGCTTGGCAAGCAAATCGTTGGTGCAGGTGATGATGTCGCAGCCGATATCGTCCGCCTGGAAGACGTTCAGCACCTCGCGCGGGCTGGCCCACAGCAGTTCGGCCTTGGGCTTGGAAGCTAGAATATCCTTGCACGCGCGCATGTGCGACACCGGATCGATACCGGTATCGGCCACGCGCCCCGCGAACACCGAAACGATGGCCGGCACCCTGTCGTCCAGCATCTGGGCGACGGCCTTGACCTGTTCCGGCGTCATGATCGCGGTGACATTGAGCTTGACGCCCTCGGCCGCGAGCGTTCGCAGAACGGGCCCCGTGAACTCGCCCCTGGTATTCATGACCGGGACCTTGACATTGACGTTCCTTCCCCATGAGGAGATCGCGCGCGCCTGGGCGATCATGCCGGGAAAATCGTCCGCGAACACTTCCAGCGAAACCGGATGCTGCGTGATCTTTTCTAGCAGGCTGCGCGCGAAGGCCTCGTAGTTCGTCACGCCAGCCTTGCGCATCAATGTCGGATTGGTCGTGAACCCCTTGATGTGGGAAAGCTTGGCCATATCCAGAATACTCTTCAGATCGGCACCATCCGCAAATAGCTTCACCTTGAGTTCGTCCACCGAATGCATCGCCGCCCCCCGGTTGTTCGGCACCACGCCCAGAATTACGTCCACCGCTTCCGCAAGGGAGCGAACGGCATAGTCCGGGGCTGCAGGTTTCACGTCAGTCACACCGTCGAGTTCTATCAGTACTGTTCTGCAGCCGGCGGCCCGGCCAGCCTCTACGTCGCTGGACCGGTCACCCACCATTACACTTCCCGCGAGATCGATTTCGTCGCACCGTGCGGCATCGAGCAGCAGCTGCGGCTTCGGCTTGCGGCAATTGCAGGCTTCGGACTGAGAATGCGGACACATCTCGATGCGGTCGATCGGCAGCGCCTGCGTCATCAGCCGATGCATCTCGTTGACAACATCAACCGACACCAGCCCGTTGCCGATATCAGGCTGATTGGTGACGACGACAAGGAGATAGCCAGCAGCCTTCAGTCGTGCGAGCGATTCCGCCGCAGAGGGGTAGATGTTGAACGCTCCAATGCTGCGCGGAGCGTAGCTGCGGCCATCTCGAATCTCGGGAATGACGAGAACTCCGTCTCGATCGAGAAACACCGCGCGTCTTGGCCTGGTTGCCCCCGTCACCACTTGGTCTTTCGAACCTGCAGCGCCGGATGGCTGACGAGACAATGCCATATCACGGCCTGAAAAGCCTCCGAGAGCGGGGTCACCCATTCAGCCTTCACTTCCGGGATGGCAACCACGACGTCTCCGTTTCTGGCTGTGTAACCGGTTTCCTTGCCGACAATCCCGAACACTTTCGCGCCACGCGAGCGGGCGAAATCAACGGCCCTTACGAGATTGATCGAGACATTGCGCTCGACGTCTCCCCCACCGACCGAGAGCACAAAAATTGCATCACGCTCGCACAGGCGGCTGACTTCGAGCCACCCCGCAAAGATGGTCTCCCACCCCTCATCGTTGGCGCGCGCAGTCAGTTCGGCCACGTTATCCAGTGGGGAATATGCTTCGATGCCGCAGAGCTTGCGGAAATCGTTGACGGCGTGGCTGCAATTTGCGGCACTGCCACCGACACCCAGCATGAAAAGCCGACCACCACGCGCGCGCAGCACGATGAGCGCATCCGCGAGCGCTTCGATTCTTGAAAGCTCGATCTTGCTGCAGATCGCGCCCGACTGGGCGAAGAACTCAGCGGCGTGACTGGATGTCTCGTTCCGCAGCGACAAAGCTTTCCCTCTTTCGGAGAACGTCATGAGGCAAGGAGGTCAGGACAAGCACAGGGTGCAAAATCTGCCGTTGATACGCCGGCCAGGGTGATTCGGATGGAGCATTGTAGCCTGACATCCACAACTTCGGTCACGTCGAGGCGACGGTGTCGGGCATGGAAGCCGGAACTTTCTCAGGCTACCGCAGTCCGGGTGACTCAAGTCCACCTGGCTGGCACCTAGACGGCAGGCCCAGGCCGGTCAAGCGACTGCGACCCTATCGGCCTCAATCGAGACGCAGACTTTCCGTCCCAACATCTCAAGCAGGATCACGACGCGATCGCGGTCCGCCAGACCACCGAACAAGGCAAGATTTTCGGCGAACGCACCGGCGATTACCCGCACCTTGTCTCCCGCAGCGAACTTCGGGCGCTCATCAAGCCTGACATAACCGCTTTCGTCTTCGCGCGCTCTCAGCGAGCGAAGCACCTGCGCCGGCACCGGCGCAGGTTCCGACCCGTTGAACACGAGGCTCGCGACGCCAAACGTCGATTGAATGGAGCGCCATCGCTGCGTCGCCATATCGACTTGCACGAACAGATAGCGCGGAAACAACGGCACGGCGACCTTGTCGACCTTGCGGGCGTGGCTTCGACGCTTCAGATAGCGCGGCAGGTATACCCCAAAACCCTGCCGCAAGAGATTGCTCGCTGCTTTCGCCTCGGCGCTGACCTGCGTTTGGACCGCGAACCAGGGATTGGCGCCCACCATGCTCATTGCACCGCTTCCCGACGCTCAACAGTATTCAGACCAGGCAGTCTGGGAGCAATCACGCGATCTTGGACATCGAGCTGCAAAGGTTCCTCGAACGATCGACGCGCATTGGCCACATCGGTTGGCTTGAGAGCGCGTCTGTTAGCTTGCCGATACCATCCTGCAACAAACGGCCGAAGCCGGCACAATCCGAGCACTTCGCAACTGCCCGCGCTCGCTTACCGAATGCTACCAGCCTTGCAGCGCGGGCCGATCCTGATCACCCAGGATTGAAGGCACCAATCGCCGCCCCGCCATCGTCATCCACCGCTGCTTGCTTCCAACAAAACCTGTGCAGCGCCCCGAATCGACGATGTCACGCCCCCCGGATTCGGGACACAATTTTCTTATGATATCAACCGCTTTTGTCCTTTGCGCGAGGTACCTGATTCCCGCTGCCGATCAGGTTTGAGTCCTGATTCGGGGAGGCATGCGCCGCACGGCGCGCTCGACCCGCGTCAAGAGGGGCCCGATGGGAAATGCCGCTCCCGCCGAAAACAGCCGCCCGGTCGCTGCTGATTGCCGGCGCTTCCCATCGCCCCGCGCTGGGCCGCTCCCCGTCCGCACCGGGGCTTTTCGGTAGCCGCGGAATCAATTAGAGATTCCCGCTCGCGTCCCGAATCCGAAGTCCACAACATCCCCGATGCACGTTCGGGGGCCAACTCCGGATTCGAAAGCACACCACGTTCCGTTCGACAAGCGCTGATGAACTCTCACGAAAACCGGGCCGCCGCCCGGACACCACAGATCAGCCCGGAAGATCCAAGCGCGAGCACGGCTGCCGCGCTGCATGAGACCGGCCTTCGTCATCTGCGCGATGGACGGCACCTCGACGCGCAAGCCTGCTGCCAGCAGGCTCTTGCGATGGACGCCGATCACGCGGGCGCTCTCCATCTCATGGGTCTGCTGTCCCTTCACGCCGGGCAGCACGATCTCGCCGTGGAGTGGACCGCTCGCGCCATCAGGCAAAGTCCCAAGGCGGAACTTCTTGCAACGCTGGGGACCGCCCTGCAGCGCCAGGGACGGCGTGACGAGGCCCTCAAGGCCTTCGACAAGGCGGTGCAGCTCGCGCCGAACGACGCCGAGCTGTGGGAAAATCTCGGCGATGTTCTCGTCGAGCTCGCGCGCCCGGCCGACGCCTTCCTGACCTTTCAGCATGTCCTCGCGCTCGACCCGCGCCGGTGGGGCGCGGCGAACAAGAGCGGAAGGCTGCTCTATCACCTGAACCGTTGGGCGGAGGCGCTGGTCCAGTTCGACCGGTGCAACCAGCTGCGGCCGGACCACGCCCCGACGCTGCGGATCCGCGCGCTTTGCTTTCGCCACCTGAGAAAATTCGAGGACTACCTTGCCGACAGTCGGCGGGTCCATGCGCTCGAACCGGCGAATCCCGACGCATGCAACAATATCGGCGACGCGCTGCAATCGCTCGGTCGTGAGGAAGAGTCGCTGCAGTGGTTCGACAGCTGTCTCGCCCTTTCGCCAGACAACGTCAAAGTCCTCAACAACAAGGCATTCTCGCTCAGTCAGCTGCAGCGCTTCGACGAGGCTTTCGCGATCTATGACCGGGTAGGGACGATCGACCCAGGCGACGCCACGGCAATCTGGAATCTGGCGCTGCTTCAGATGTTGACCGGGAATTTCGAGGCCGGCTGGACGGGACGCGAAGCGCGGTGGAAGGCCACCAATCTTCCGGCGGTCTACCCGAAGTTCACCCAGCCGGTATGGCTGGGCAACCGGCCGATCGAGGGCAAGACCGTCCTCATCCATGTGGACGAGGGACTGGGAGACACGCTTCAGTTCGCGCGCTACGTGCCGATGGTGGCGGCGCGTGGCGCCCGCGTCATCCTGGTGGTCGAGGAGGCGCTGCACTCGCTGCTGTCGGGGCTGCCCGGCGTCTCGCAGTGCCTGCCGACATCCGCCGGGCCGCTGCCGGCGTTCGACTTCCACTGCCCGATGTCGAGCCTGCCGCTGGCCTTCGGGACGCGGCTCGATACCATTCCGGCCGCGGCGTCCTACCTGCCTCCTCCACCAATCGCCCGCATAGGAGCCTGGGAAAACCGCCTCGGCCCCCGCGACCGGCTGCGGGTCGGCCTGGTCTGGTCCGGCAGCCACGGTCACAGGAACGATCACAACCGGTCGATCCCGCTGCTGATGCTGTCGCGCATCCTGGACGTTGGCGCGCGTTTTGTCAGTCTGCAGAAGGACCCGCGCGCCACCGACCAGGCGGTCCTGCGCGAACGGACCGACATCGTCGATCTGACCGCCCATCTCACCGATTTCAGCGAGACCGCGGCCCTGTTGTCATGCCTCGATCTGGTGATCACGGTGGACACCAGCGTCGCCCATCTCGCCGGCGCACTCGGACGCCCGACCTGGCTCCTGCTGCCCTACACGCCCGACTACCGCTGGCTGCTCGGGCGCGACGACAGTCCCTGGTATCCGACGATGCGACTGTTCAGGCAGACCGCAACCCGCGACTACACGAGCGTTCTCGAGCGGATGCGGACCGAGCTGCTTGCCGAGATTTCCGCCTGGCGGCGCTGACAAGCCCGTCGATGTCGCGGCCGTGTCAGGGGAGCGGGAATTCGACCATCGCCTCGCCGATGGCGACCTTCTCGTCGTGCTGGTTGCACACGATGACGTCGATCAGGACCCAGCGCGACTTGGCGGTGGCCTGCTTCGATTTGACGATGCCGGCCGGGGTGATCGTGTCGCCGGGCCGCACCGGCTTGAGCCAGCGCGTTTCGAGGCGGCGGTGAATGGCGCCGGCGGGAAAGGCCCAATCGGTCAGCATGCGCGAGATCAGGCCGAAATTGTTCATGCCGTGCATGATGATCCCGCCGAAATTGGTCTTGCCGAAATTGCCCTTCATGTATTCGTCGTCGAGATGCAGTGGATTGTAGTCGAGCGAGGCGTCACAGAACAGCCTGATGGACTCCCGCGAGACCGCGAAGGCCGGACCGTCGATGGCGTCGCCGGCAGTGAGGGCCTCGAACGTGACTGTCATGGCGGCGCTCCCTACATCGGCCGGATGGTCTGGCCGCGACCCGAGCAGATCACGTCGCCATGCTGGTTGAAGAAGACGTTGTCGTGGACGACGAACAGCCGCTCACGCCTGATGAACTTGTCGAGCGCGCGCGCCTGCAGCGTGATGGTGTCGCCCGGGCGGGCCGGAATATTGTAGCTCCAGGACTGTCCGGCATTGACCGTGCCCGGACTGCGCATCCAGTCGTCGGCCTCGGTGCAGGCGAACATCAACAGGATGTGGATCGACGGCGGCGCGATCAGGCCGCCGAAAGGACCGGCTTTGGCAGCGGCTTCGTCGAGATAAAGCGGATTGGTCTCGCCGACGGCCCGGCAATACAGCGCGATCGCTTCCCGCGTCAGCGTATAGGGCACGGTCTTGCGCGGCTCGCCCGGGACGATGTCGTCCCACACTTTCCTCAGGTTGGCGTGTTTCCAGAAATCGGTCTCGAATGTCGGCTCCGAGCCTGTGGCCTGCGCCATTCTCGTATCCCCCTTACGGTTCGCCTAGGCGAACTTCTGCTCAGGAATATGGATGCACACGACACGCCAAGTCCAGCCCCTGGTCTGTCCGCGCAAGCGCAAGGGATTGCCGAAACAGCCACATAGGCAACCCTACGGGAGCCAGGCTTAAAAATGCGGACCTTGACCTGGATCATGGGCATCGGCTGCCCATGGCGCGAAAGTTTCGCATGTTCAATTCGCTCGCGGCCAATCCCATGGCGGGAAGGCGATCGGCGGTATAGGCTGCATTCGGCAGCTTCCTTCGGGAGGCACGATCGCGTCAACCTGATCCTCGGCAAGACACAAAGGCGCCAATGATGGTCAATCGAAACGTTCTCTACTTCGTTATTGGCGCACTCGTCGTCGCTGTCGCGGTCCTGGCCTACCGATTCTATCAGGAACGGCAGCATCCGACCGGCGTCGAAATCGACATTGGCAAAGGCGGAATATCCATCGAGAAAAAGTAGTCGGAGATATCGCGTGACGCTTCAAAACGCACGCCCTCAGGTTTGCTGAACCGCAGTCTCACTGCGGCCGTTTCAAGACGATCACCCGCGTTTTTGCAATAGGAGCGATCATGTCACTTGGACTCATCCTCGTCATCATTCTCGTCATCTTCCTGCTCGGTGGCTTCAGCGGCCGGTTCGGCGGCTATGGCTACGGCTACGGGCATGGAGGCATGGGTGTTCTCGGCGTGGTCTTGATCATCCTTGTCGTTCTTCTGCTGCTTGGTCGGATCTGAGCTGGCGCACGGGGTTTCGCCTGCGCTGCTAGGATTTCCCGCTCGGCCTTCAGTCTGTTGCGACATGTCGACTTGACAGCCACGGCGTTGGCTGGGAGCGCATCGATGAAGCTCCGCGCGTTGGGCACGCCGACAGGCAGATACGGCCTGTCCGAGGACAATCTGTTGAGGCTTCACGACTAGTGGAGTGGATTTGACATTCGCTACCCACCCTCCGGCGGGCTCGCGAGGCTAATTAAAAATCCAAAACTCCACTAGCCACTTTAACTTAGCTAGTGGTCCTTTGATTCCAACATTTGCAAAGCGCCCGCTGAGATGGGATGCAAATGTTGGAATCGGACCACCAGAGCGGTATTTGAGCCATGCCGCTTGGGTGTACGATGATTGGTGCCGAACCCGCACGCTGACACCACAAAGAAGCTTTGAATGCAGATCTCGCCACAGATTGGGGGCCCGATTGAAGGCAGTCGACCCGCTTCGGCTGCATTGGCTCCTGCTGAAGCCGCGCCGTTCGACCTTCCTGACGCCGCCCCGTGGACCGGCCACTGGCGCCACTTGATCGCAGCGTGGGTGTTCGGAGCCGTAGTTCTCGCTGGCCTGATAGTCCTCATTATGCACTTCGGCGCCATCGAAACTTTTGTGGAGACGCTCCGTCGCGCCCGCCCAATCTGGCTGGCGGCGGCCGTAAGTTTCCAATTGGCTACCTACGTCTGCGCGGCCGCTGTCTGGTTTCGGGTGCTTGGGCGGGCCGGGACTAACCTGCCGTTCCCGAGCCTGCTCCGGCTTGCGCTGGTTGAGCTTTTTGCCAACCAGGCAGTTCCCACCGGTGGACTCAGTGGCAGCCTGATGGTCATGCAAGGCCTGACGCGCCGCGGCGTTGCCCCTCCAATTGCCATTACGGCGCTGCTCATCGCTGCGCTATCCTATTACGCCGCCTACTTCTTGATCGGCCTGCTCGCCTTCGTCCTGCTTTGGCATAGCCGAGACCTGAATGCCGGTTGGAAAGCGCTATTCGGAGCCTTCGCCGTCGTCGTCGCGACTTTGGGGGCTGCACTTTTGATCCTGTCGCGATCCCGAGCCGATCTCATTCCGGCTGCGGTCCTGCGTTGGCGCCCTTTTGCGCAATTGGCGAGGATGCTCGGCCACGTTCGAGTCGATATCCTGCGCAATCCTGAACTCATCTTCGAAACGATAACTCTCCAGTCCGCCATCTTCCTGCTTGATGCCGCAACGCTTTGGTCCACCGGACGGGCCGTCGGCCTGAAAGTCGATGTCGGAAGTACCTTTATGAGCTTCGTCCTCGCCTCCGTGGTCGCGACCTTGTCGCCGATCCCCCTCGGTCTTGGCACGTTCGAAGGAACCTGCACCGGGCTGCTTCACTTCATGGGCGGCGGCCTTGAAGCGAGCCTTGCCGCCACGCTGATGCTGCGCGGCTTCACCCTTTGGCTTCCGATGCTACCGGGCCTGTGGATGATTCGCCGGGAAGCGATGAAACCCGCAATAGGAACGCGATAGCAATCGGAGACAGCTGAGCAGCAGCGGTGCCGACCACGGAGCCGTATTCGACGTGCCTCACCGCATGTCGGTCGAAGCCTCGTCCGGACGGAAATAGACATCCGCCTTCATCCCTGCAGCGAGCGGGCCCGGTCGCGCCAACGCGATCATCACTTCCACCACATCGACGTCGGATTGATTGCTCGTTCCGCGCCCGTCGAGACGCCCAGGCTCGACGAGCGGCGCGATGGATGCGACGCTCCCCTCGAACTCGCGCCCGGGGAAGGCGGCCGCCCGCACCGAGACCGCTTGCCCAAGCTTGACCGACCCGAGGTCGCGTTCGTCCAGTTCGGCACGCACGCGCAAGGCCGAAAGATCTCCAAGCAGCAGCAGCGGCTGCGGCGAAGCCATCGCGGTCAATTCACCGGCCTTGACATAAACCTGAAGCACGGTGCCGTCGATCGGAGCGCGGATCGTCGCTTTGTCGAGGGCCGCGCGCGCCGCGGTATAGGCCGCGCGGGCGGTACTGAGCTGGCCTTCCAGGAAGGTCGGCAACGGATCGTCGGTCGAGATTTTACGAAGCTCCTCCTGGCGCTTCGCAAGCTGATCGCGGGCGCGCGCCAAGGTCGCGCGGGCAGCGGTCAGGCCGGCATCAGCCTCGCCGCTGGCCCGCCATCTGGCCGCAGCCTGATCCACCGCCGTTCGCGCATCATAGACGGCCCGCTCGGCATCGGCGACGGCATCGCCGGCCTTGTATCGGTTGTTCGCCTTGTTGGCTCCCGCCTGGTCATCCCTCGCGCGCTTGCGCACGGCGACTTCCATCTCCGCGGCCGCCAGCCGCGCCGTGAGTTCATCGTCGGCGAGATGAATCAGCGGCTCACCGGCAAACACCGTGTCGTTGGCTCTCACCAGCACCTTGTCGACCAGCGCGACGCCCGCCGCCGTGATCTTGATCTCGCCGGAACGCGGTTCGATGCGTCCGGGAGCGACCGCTTGCCATCGCTTGCTCGTCGACGAAGCGGCCGGGCCGTCCTTGGAGGCCGGCTCGACATGCGCCGTCGTCGCGAATGCCATGATGACTCCGGCGGCAACAGCCAGCCCCAGGACGGACATTGAGGCTGTCCAGCATTTCGACATCAGCAGTGATCCTCGGTAGCCAATATGTGAATTCATTGCGGCCCCGCAGCGCCGCGTTCTTCGCCAACGAGCCGTCCGTCTTCGATATGAACGATCCGATCCGCGAACGGCAAGAGGCGCGGGTCGTGCGTCACAATCAAGACGCCGCGCCCTTGTTCCTTGGAGATTCCGGCGAGGATCTTCATGATCGCCTTGCCATTCTCGCCATCCAGCGCCGCCGTCGGCTCGTCGGCGAGAATGATCGATGGATTTCCGACAATGGCGCGGGCGATCGCGACCCGCTGCTGCTCCCCGCCGCTGAGCTCGCGCGGAAAGGCCGATATCTTGTGGGACAGACCGACCTTGGCCAGCGCCTCGCGCGACCTGACCCTTGCGCTTCCCGAGGACTCACCACGCACATCCAGCGCCAATCGGACGTTATCGGCGGCATTCAGCGTCGGAAACAGGTGAAACGATTGAAAGACGAAGCCCACATGCTCCCGCCTGAGTAGCGCCAAGTCCTCGGGCCCGGCCCCTTCGGTCGGATGACCGCAGACGCGAACGCTCCCCTCCGTTGGCGTCAGCATGCATCCGAGGATGGACAGCAGCGTGGTCTTGCCGCTCCCGGACGGCCCCATCAGCAACGTCAGTTCGCCACCATTGACCGCCAGGCTGACGCCCCTGAGCGCCGCAACCTTTGCGGCCCCGCTGCCAAGGACTTTCGCGACATTCACCGCTTCGATCACCGGTTCGCTCATCGTGTGAACGCCGTGGCAGGGTCGATGCGCGTGACCTGAACGATGGCGGCAATGGCCGATGCGACGCACATCACGACCGTGAGCAAAAACAGGCCTGCGATCAGTGCTGGCGTGATGAGAATCGGCAGCGCGGTCTCAGCGGTGAGCCGCACGATGGCCGCGCCGATGAGCGCGGCGATCGAGAAGCCGATGACGGCACTGAGCAGCGCCTGCCAGATGATCACCTTGTAGATATACCCCCGGGAGGAACCGATGGCGCGCAGGGTGGCGAACTCGTTCAGATGCTCTTTCGTACTTGAATACAGCGTCTGAGCGACAATGACGGTGCCGACGATCACGCCGAGCAAGGCCCCCGCGAACAGAGCGGCGCCGGCGCCCGTGCTGAACAGCCAGAACGTCCGGCTGCGTTCGCGAAATTCGGCCGGGATCAGAACCTCGGCGTCCGGGATGTTCGACACGAGGTGACCGCGGACGCGAGCGAGATCGGCGCCCGGGCTCAGACGAACGAGAAAATAGGTGGTCTTGCCCGAGGGGATTCCCGTGTGAGACCGCGCCCGATCGACATCCATGAAAATGAACGGCGTTGTGGTGAAGGAACGGATGCCGTTGGTGACGGCCGCCACGCGCACGAGTTGCTGTCGAATTTCGGCAGTCGCGCCCATCCCCGAGATGCCGAGCCGATCGAGATAGGACCGGTCGACCGCGACCGCCCTCGGAGTCGACAGCGCCTCGATCCTGCCTTCCACCAGATCCCACGGCTGCAGGCCGCCGGAGCGCAGATCGGTGCCGATGACGAAAACCGGCGTCGTCGCACCGCTCGGCATTCTCCAGTCCGCGAACCCGATCACGACGGGGATTGCCTCCGCCACTCCGTCGATCGAAAGCGCGCGATATCGTTCACGCGCGTCCAGCAGCGATGGGTCCTCGAAGCACTTGGTTCCGCGCCGCACGATCCAGAGATCGGCGGACGCATGATCGATCATCGTCGTTACCGTGCGGCCGAAGCCGAGATACAGCCCCATCTGGACAGTGACCAGAACGATGGAGAAAACGATCCCGATCACGGTCGCGACGAAACGAAGCCGATCGTGAAACAGGTTTCGGAACGCGAGTGTGAAAACCAATGGCATGGTAACGGATCCAATTTCATGTCCGCTCGGCGCAACAGCAGCCTTCACGCGCCGCTCAATCGCCGTTTCTCCGGTTTCAGTCGAGAGACGAGTGGCATGCCGCCCAGGACGGCGGCGGTGGCCCAGCTGGCAACCAAGGTGCAGCCGAACACGATCGCGGCCTTGCCGATCGCAAACAGCTCGACGTCCAGCAGCGCGTATTGCAGCGAGATGGCGATCCCATAATGCACCAGATACATGCCATAGGCATTGGCCGAAAGACTGTTCAACGCCCGCCAGCGCATCTGTCCAAAGCGCAGACAGATCGCCAGCAAACTCAGGCAGCCGGACGCGCAGGCGACGACAAAGCCCAGACCGGCGGCAAGCTTCATGATGAGAGGACTACTGCTCCAATCGCCCATTGTCATGGAGGTTGGCGCGGCCCACAACACAAAGCCAAGGATGGCTATGGCGAACCATGCCGCCCAGCGCCGCGCCAGTGCACCGTCGCAGGCGAGCAGCCCGCGGTCGAAGCCGCGAGCGCCGATCGCGAAGCCGACAAAGAAATAGACGACGTAGAGCAAAGGTCGGCTGACTTGAAACGAGATTGGGCCGAAATTCGCCCACGCGAACGGAGAATAAGCCAGCGCCAGCGGCACATAGGCCAGCGCCGAGACCGTAACAAGGACGACGAAGAACCGGATCGGATTTTCGCTGGCGATGGCCACCAGCCGGGCGAGACGCTCGCCCCATCCGGGAGCGAAGCGGTGCATCACGACCGCGAGAATGTTGAATGCCACAAGCTGACACAAGAACCACTGCGGCCCGCACGGCCAGAACGGCAGCGAGAGCCAATGTTGCCAATACGCGCTCACGCCAGGGTCGACGGCAGTGACGCGATAGGCCGGATAATACGCGAGTGGCGACAGCACGATGATGGCCAGTGCGCATGGCGCGCCGATCCGCAACAGGCGATCCGCCAGGAAACTCCAGCCGCCCTTGCGCACCAGGCTCGGTAAAACGAACAGGCCGGAGAGGAAAAACATGAGCGCCATCAAGCTCAAGTCCTGCCAAGCGCAGAACAGGTCGAAGCCGAACCAGCGATGCCTGTCGACGATGGGAAAGGCCTGCCACAGGTAAGGTGCGCTATCGAAGGGATACGCGACAGCCGGGAGAGAGGCGAGGTAGGGCAGAACGGAATGAAACGCCAGCACGACGATGATCACGACGGCACGAAGGTTGCTGAGCGCAACGCTGGACCCATTCATTGTCGCGCAAGCCCCCCCAACAGATCGGCAATACTCGCATTGTGCCGAAGGTAAACTGTAATATTGACGCTCCACAAGCCTACTTCTTTAAGTATTCAAACACAGAACTTGTGCTTTTCACGCCGCACAGCCAATGGACTCGTATGCCGCGAAACGGTTGCCTTCTCCACTGTTTTGCCATCCCGCATTTGCGAACATCTTATTAAAGGTAAATTTGCAGGGCGAGCGAGCAGTCGTTGTTGATTAAGATCAAACGACATCCTCCAAACACTCCCGGTTTGGTGTAAACTAGTAAATCGGCGGGCCATAATCGGCGTCCAACGCTGGCTCTGACACGCACTTGATGACAGCGCCTTTTGTCATCGCGCCACGACCGTGATCCACGTCCATCCAACGGGTGACACCAGTCTGTGTTCTGGATGCGGAGCAAGTTGTGGGCGAATCCATGGCCGGTACCAGCGACGCCTCACCGACCCGCCGCTGGCTGGCGGCCGGTTCGGCTCATGGTCGTGGATCCGAAGACTTGGCTGGAAGACTTGGCTGTCCGGCAACGGTTCAAGGTCAATCGCGACAGCAAGGGCAACCTGGGCCGCGAGCAATCGGTAGACGAGCAGATCCTCGGTAGCGACAAATGAGGCAGCCAACCGAGAGAGCCCCATTTGTAACCCCGCGTCGGTGGAGGGGGCGTAGCCGACGCGGGGACTACGGGAATGGTTTTCACGTGGGGCGCGAAGTTTTCCCGTAATTCTGTTCGGACTTTTCGGAGTGATGTTGCAACATTTCAAGTCGAATGAGGTCGAGCAACTGTGTTATCTTGCTCTCTTCAGTTCTCTCAGAAAATAACTTGCGAAAAAATTTGAGGCTCTCGATGTGGATGAACTTTTTCATTTTGCGCCTCTGAAAGTGTTCCCACGTCGCAGCTTCAGGCCGCTTGGCACCATCCGCGAAACCAGCCCTTGACGGCTGACGACCTCATCTTGTCGCCCGGAATACGAAAACGCAATTCGCGCATTTGATGCACTCAAAGGCTTGAGCACAGAGCGCATGTTAAAAAGGCCGCACCTCCCGATGTGGCCACCTCTAACGGGAGCAATACGTCGCAGGCAGGGATTATCTAGCAATTAAAGCGCTTTAGCTCATCCGGCGGTGGTCAAAATTGCTCACATTTCCGTATTGGCGAGTGCCTAACAATATCTTTTTCGGACACCTGCCGCCCCCACCCGCGTGGCCACCGCTCATGCCGGCAACCGCTCCACCCGGGTGACGCCGCCCGTAGCACTCGCCATGCCCCGCGGGCGAGCGACGCCCAATAACATCAGCCCGCAACTCCTGGCCCCTCACCTGCCCTCCCAAGCGGCTCCTACCCAGACGATCGCCGAGATACTCCCCAAATGGCCGCTCTATTGGCCCGCGCGCCATCCGCCTTCGCGGCTCTTCTGCTAGCGCGACTCGCGCAAGAAGCCGGGTTGAGAGCCCCGGCTTCCCGGCTTCGACCATTCGCACCTACTTGAGGGCAGAAAACCAGCTGTCGATGTCCTTGCGGGCTTGATCTTTCGCAAAACCGTATCGCTGTTGCAGCCGGCCTTCGAGCTGGTCACGTTTGCCGTTGATCGCTGTCAGATCATCGTCGGTCAGCTTGCCCCACT
>JBKQQE010000672.1:0-4200 GCA_052326245.1 Xanthobacteraceae bacterium
CAGCCGCGCGGTCGCCGGCGCCAGATAAACCTGTCCGGCGCCGCTGCCCGACACCTTCGGCAGCTTCGCCAGCGCGGCCTCGGCCGCCTGCAGCACGGCGCGCGAATTGCCGCCGGAGCGGTCGATCAGGCCTCCCGCCAGGCCCTCATTGTCGTCCAGCAGCACCTTCAACAGATGCAGCGGCGTGAATTGCTGGTGGCCCTCGCGCACCGCCAGCGATTGCGCGGATTGAATGAAGCCCCGCGCGCGCTCGGTATACTTCTCGATGTTCATAACAGCCCTTTCCCTCGGCCTGCCGCGAATGCCCCGAAGGCGCATTCATGGCATCGTCATTGGGGTTCCAATTCCCCGGATGTCGTTGATGTTGGTCAACACGCCCGTGGTCGTCAGTGGCCGGCATGGCGCCGGCCTGCCGCAGATGTGGGCACGCGGCCCCCTGGGGAAAAGGGGGCCCGCGCTATTTTCACGGCCGAGCACAGGCCGGTTGTGGCGATTCACCGCCGGAGGGACTACAGAAGCGGCATGACCGATGCCGGCAGGCTCAGCAGCATTTATCGCTACCCGGTTAAGGGGTTGTCCCCCGAGGGGATGGCGCGGGTGGCGTTGCGCGCGGGCCAAACCCTGCCGGCGGACCGGCGCTATGCCATCGAGAACGGACCGAGCGGGTTCGACCCGGCCAGCCCGCAATCCCTTCCCAAGATCAAGTTTCTGATGCTGATGCGCAATGAGCGCCTGGCGGCGCTGCGGACCCGCTACGACGCGGCAAGCCACGTCCTGTCCATCCACCGCCACTCGACCGAGGTCGCGCGCGGCGATCTCGAGAGCGAGATCGGGCGCGCCGCCATCGAGGATTTCTTCGCCAAAACCTTCGCCAAGGAGCTGAGGGGCCCGCCACGGCTGCTTCGGGCCCCGGGCCACAGCTTCTCCGACGTGGCGCGCAAGGTGGTGTCGATCATCAATCTAGCCAGCGTCGCCGATCTCGAACGCATCGTCGGGCAGCCGGTCGATCCGCTGCGATTTCGCGCCAATCTCTACGTCGCCGGCTGGCCGGCCTGGCACGAACTGGCGTCCGTGGGCGCGACGCTGGCGATCGGCGGCGCGCGCCTGCAGATCGTCAAGCGGATCGTGCGCTGCGCCGCCGTCAATGTCGACCCGGTCACCGCCGTGCGGGATCTCGATCTGCCGCACGCGATCATGCGCAACTACGGCCATGACGACTGCGGCGTCTATGCCGACGTGATCGCCGACGGCGAGATCGCCCCCGGCGACGCCGTCCGCATCGTCAGCGCGACGGCGTGACGCGGCCTCAGCGCGCCCGGCGGCTGAGCAGAAACACGCCCTGCTCCCCGAACATGTTCCAGAACCACCACGGCGCGTTGAGCCGCAACGGGCGGCCGTAGGCGTTCAGCGCCACCGCGCGCTCCATCTTGACGTTGATCTCGTCGCACAGCTGGACGAAATCCTTGATGGTGCAGAAATGAATGTTGGCGGTGTCGTACCAGGTCGCCGGAAGGTTTTCGGTGCGGGGCATCTGGCCCTTGACCAGAAGCTGCAGCCGCATTCTCCAGTGACCGAAATTCGGGAACGAGACGATGGCGCGGCGACCGATCCGCAACAGATGCTCGAGCACGACGCGCGGCTGCCGCGTCGCCTGCAGCGTCTGCGACAGGATCACGTAGTCGAAGGAATCGTCGGGATAGTCGATCAGGTCGGTATCGGCGTCGCCCTGGATCACCGCCAGCCCGCTGGCGACGCAGCGGTTGACCCCCTCGCGCGACAATTCGATGCCGCGGCCATCGACACCGCGGCTCTCGAGCAGGCGCAGCAGGTCGCCCTCGCCGCAGCCGACGTCGAGCACGCGAGATCCGGGCTCGACCATCTGCGCCACCAGCAGGTGATCGCCGCGATAGTACTGGAGCGTTGAGCCGCCTGACGCCAGCGGCAAGGCGTGATCCTGCGCGGTCATGCCGGTGAGCCCTTGCTGCCGAGGCCGCGGGTGGTCGCCGCCGAATCCAGAAACGCCGTGGCGATGTCGAAGAATTCCGGCACGTCGAGCAGAAAGGCGTCGTGTCCCTTGTCGGTCTCGATTTCCGCGAACGACACCCGCGCGCCGCCGGCATTGAGGGCATGGACGATGTTGCGCGATTCCGGCGTCGGAAACAGCCAGTCGCTGGTGAACGAGACCACGCAAAACCGGGTCCTGGTGCCGCGGAAAGCCGTCGCCAGCACGCCGCCGTGATCGGCAGCGAGATCGAAATAGTCCATGGCGCGCGTCAGGTAGAGATAGCTGTTGGCGTCGAACCGCTCGACGAAGGACGAGCCCTGGTGCCGCAGGTAGCTCTCGACCTCGAAATCGGCGTCGAACGAAAAGGTCGGCATCGCGCGGTCCTGCAGCCGGCGCCCGAATTTGCGGTGCAGGGCGGCATCCGACAGATAAGTGATGTGGGCCGCCATGCGCGCGACCCCGAGCCCGCGATGCGGCCGCACCTCGTGCTCGAAATAACGACCGTCGCGCCAGTCCGGATCCGCCATCACGGCCTGGCGGCCGACTTCGTGGAACGCGATATTCTGGGCCGAATGGCGGGTCGCGCAGGCGATCGGAAGCGCCGAAAACACCCGCTGCGGATAGGCGGAAGCCCATTGCAGCACCTGCATGCCGCCCATCGAGCCGCCGACCACGGCAAGCAGAGTGGCGATGCCGAGTCGGTCGATCAGCATCGCCTGGGCGCGGACCATGTCCGGAATGGTGATCACCGGAAAGTCCAGCCCCCACAATTTTCCGGTCAGCGGATTGGTCGACGAGGGGCCGGTCGAGCCCATGCAGCTGCCGACCACGTTCGAGCAGATGACGAAATAGCGATCGGTATCGATGGGTTTGCCGGATCCGACCAGGGTCTCCCACCAGCCCGGCTTGCCGGTGAGGGGGTGGATGTTTGCGACATGCTGATCGCCGGTCAGCGCATGGCAGATCAGAATGGCGTTGGAGCGGTCCGCATTGAGCTGGCCGTAGGTCTGATAGGCGATCTGGAACGGCGACAGATCGACCCCGCAATCCAGCCGCAAGGGCTGATCCGGCCCGAACGCCGCCACCTGCGACGTCGGCTGATCCGCCTCACGTGCGTGCGGCTGCAGAGGTGCCGCCTGGCTGGCGGCCTTCGCGAGCTCGGACATGCTGTCTCCCGTCCAGCATTCGGACACGGGCCACAAAAAAAACCCGGCCTGAACGAAACGTTCGGCCGGGATCACTTCTGTCCCCGGCCTGTTTAGCGAGTTGTTTAACGTGGCTGCAAGCCGGCCGGCTCAAATGACCACGGAATGAGCAAATTACTTAGTCCGGCGGCGGCTCGCCGTCAAGACAGGCTGAAGGAATCGGGGCGGTCCCGATCGCTCGATACCGCCGAATCCGCCAACGTTTTCTTTGCTTTCGGACCAAGTCTTACCTATCAATGCGCGCTGCCGGCCGTGCGGATGGAACCGGCGCCGCCACGCCCATGCGGACAACTGAAATCCGTGTCCGAAGGTCCTGAAGGATGTCCAAGCCACCCCCGGCGCCGCCGACGCTGCAGCAATTGCGCGGCGAGATCGACCGCATCGACGAGCAGATGCATGGCCTGCTGATGCAGCGGGCCGACATCATCGGCCGCCTGATCTCCGTCAAGCAGACCCAGGAGGTCGGCTCGGCGTTCCGCCCCGCGCGCGAGGCCGACATGATGAAACGGCTGGCGCAGCGCCACCGCGGCATCCTGCCGCTCGACACCGTGGAGAGCATCTGGCGCGTGATCATCGCCACGTTCACCTATGTGCAGGCTCCCTTCGCGGTCCACGCCGATCTCTCCGTGGGCGACTCGGCGATGCGGGATTCGGCGCGGTTTCACTTCGGCTTCACCGTGCCTTTCATCGCGCATTTCAGCGCCGCGGCGGCCGTCGACGCCGCCGCGAAGTCGCGCGGCGATCTGGCGCTGGTGTCGGCCGTCAGCAGCCGGACGCCATGGTGGCTGCCGCTGGAAACCGCAGGCAGCCCCAAGATCATCGCCCGGCTGCCCTTCATCGAACGCGCCGACCATCCCGCCGCACTGCCGGTGTTCGTGATTTCCCGGGTCGCCGACGACGCCATGGTCACCGAGATCGAGATGTGGAGCATCCGCGTCTCCGGCTGGAACGCGGAGGTGGCGCGCGCGGTATCGCCGTTTGGCGATGTCG
>JBKQQE010000673.1:0-9805 GCA_052326245.1 Xanthobacteraceae bacterium
GCCCAAGATCGCGAAAGCCTTTGGCGCATCGTCCAGATCGACAACTGGAACGGCGACAGGCCCAATTTGCGAACCCGGCTGGGTTCTTCAACAGCCTGCTAGGAGGCCTCACGCCGTCATGCGCAGTGCGTCGACCTCGGCAATTTCGGGGACTTCGGGCAGCGCCAGCCGGTCGCGCCCCTGCTTCTTCGCCGCGTAGAGCGCCTGATCGGCGGCCGTGATCAGCATCTGGGAATCCAGTCCGACTTCGCTCGACCAGGCGGCGACGCCGATGCTGACGGTCATCGGAATGGAATCGCCGTTCCAGTGCGCGCGGGCCTTGCGGCAGGTCTTGACCAGATCCCGCGCCACCAGCGCGGCCTCGTTCAGGGTCGTCGCCGGCAGGATCACGGAGAACTCGTCGCCGCCGGTGCGCGCGAACAGGTCGCTGTCGCGCAGCCGCGCCTGCGCGGCGCGCGTGAACGCGCGCAGGCAGGCGTCCCCCGCGCCGTGCCCGAACCCGTCATTGATGCCCTTGAAGCCGTCGAGGTCGATGATCAACAGCGCCAGCGGCTCGTTGCCGTGGGCGGCGCGGGCGCAGGCTTCCGCGAGGCGGACCAGGAAATGCCTGCGGTTGGCGATCCCGGTCAGGTCGTCGACCAGCGCCAGCGCCGCGACGTCGGCGCGCAGCCGGTCGATGGCCATCAGCAGGAAGCCGAAATTGACCATCATGCTGGCGAAGATCAGCAGCAGAAACGCGAAAGCCTGCGCGCCATTGAAGGTGATGGGCGAGATCGGGCCGCCCAGTCCGGCAAATGCGCTGACCGAACGCAGGCCCTGGATCATCATGATCGCGATGATCATGAGGCTGGCGAGGTCCGCTCCGGGGCTGCGGCCCGGCTCCGGCTTGTTGCGCAGCTCCAGCGCGACCAGGCCGAAGGCGACGAACTCCGCGAGCGACATCACCGCCACGCGCACCGTGACGTCGTCGTCCAGCCTGGTGAACACGACGAGCAGCGCCAGCGCGGCGGCGGTTATGACAAGGCTGGCGCGCCATGGAATCGAGCGGCCATGGAATTGGCGGACGCCGGCCCAGCACAGGCAACAGGCCAGCACCAGCAGCGTATTGCCGATCAGGATCGGGGCCAGCGGATCGACGATGCCGCGCAGCAGCGAGAGGCCGGCCCCCACCGCGGCGGCGAGGTTCGAGGCCTGCCAGAACCGCGCGCCGTTGAGGCCGGGATAGCTGCGCACGACGTAGGACCACGCCACGAACAGCGCCAAAAAATTCGCCAAGACGACGATCTGAATGGTCGGCGCGCTGAGCTGCATAACCTGTCCCTGTCGGGCCCAGCGGTCGTTGTCGCGGGCCGAAATCCCCAATTGCCCCGGATTTCGCAGGCACCATGGGCGGGCAGCGTTTAAGAAACCATCACCTTGAAGGTAAAATGGAAGCGGTGGTTTGCAATGTGTGAATCATAGTGCCGATCGGCGCGTCCGCGCACGCGCCTTCACTCGGCAGCGTCCCGGGCTGGGACAGCGGCCCGTCAAGATTGAGCGCAGGCCCCGAACGCCATCGGTCTACGCTTGCGACCCGGCGGCGCTGGGCCGGACCCCGTACGCCGCGCCTGCAATTCGATTTGAAGGCGCCGGGACGTAACGGCGCGACTGTCCCGGCACCTTATTGGACTTCTACACCTTCACCATGCGCTTGCCGCGGTTTTCCCCCGCCAGCAGGCCGACCAGCGCGCGCGGCGCATTGGCGAGGCCGTCGATGATGTCTTCCTGGACCTTCAGCTTGCCGGCCTTCACCCACGACTGCAGGTCGGCGAGCGCCTGCGCCCGCTGGTCCTCGAAGTCCATCACGATGAAGCCCTGCATCGTGATCCGCTTCACCACGATCAGGCCGGGCACGCCGCGCGGTCCGGTCGCCGAGGGCGGCCCGTCATACTGGGAGATGGCCCCGCAACAGGCGATGCGGCCGAACAGGTTCATCTGGGCGAGACAGGCTTCGAGGATGTCGCCGCCGACATTGTCGAAATAGACGTCGATGCCCTGCGGCGCCGCCGCCTTCAGCGCCTTGAATATCGGGCCGGCCTTGTAGTCGACCGCGGCATCGAAGCCGAGTTCGGTGGTGAGCCAGCGACATTTGTCGGCGCCGCCGGCGATGCCGACCACCCGGCAGCCCTTGATCTTGGCGATCTGGCCGACCAGCGAGCCGACCGATCCGGCGGCGGCGGAGACGACCACGGTTTCGCCGGCCTTCGGCTTGCCGACATTGAGCAGCCCGAAATACGCCGTCAGCCCGGCGATGCCGTAGACGCTGAGCAGATAGGTCAGCGGTTCCAGGCGCGGCAGCTTGACGAGATTGTTGGCGCGGACGGCGGCGAATGCCTGCCAGCCGGTGTCGCCGAACACCAGATCGCCGGACGAAAAGCCCGGCGCGCGGGATGTCACCACTTCGGCGAGTCCGCCGCCGGCCATGACGCTGTTGACTTCCACCGCGGAGCGATAGGTCGCGCCGTGCATCCAGGCCCGGTTGGCGGCATCGAGCGAGATGTAGAGCACCCGCACCAGCACCTCGCCGTCGCCCGGTTCGGGCACCGGTGCCTCGGCAAGCTTGAAATGCTCGGGGCCGAGCTTGCCCGCAGGCTTCTCGACCAGCAGGACCTGGCGATTGAGGTGGTCGGTCATGGACGCGTGCTCCCGATGGATTGCTTCCGGATGGCTCGATTTGGTATCTTGGCCAATTCGGTTTTCATTCGAAGGCTAGACATCCGCGCCGGTTTCGACAAGGCGCTCGTTCGACGCGGAGGAGGGCGAGGCTCGCGCCGGCGCGCCCGCGACAGCGGCGGGCGCGCGATGCGTCATGATTTGCCGATCAGGCGACGATCAGTCGAACGTCGATGTTGTTGCGCGTCGCGTTGGAATAGGGGCACACCACATGCGCCTTCTGCACCAGCGCCTCGGCCTGTTCGCGCGGCATCCCGGGAATCGTGATCTTCAGTTCGACCTCGATGCCGAAGCCGTTCGGGATCGGCCCGATGCCGACGGTGCCGTCGATGGTCGTGGTGTCGGGAAGCGCAATCTTGTCCCGGCCGGCGACGAACTTCATGGCGCCGATGAAGCACGCCGAATAGCCGGCGGCGAACAGCTGCTCGGGGTTGGTGCCGCCCGTGCCGGAGCCGCCCATTTCCTTGGGGACCGTCAGCTTGATGTCGAGAACCTTGTCGGACGACACGGCGCGGCCGTCGCGGCCGCCGGTCGCCGTTGCGTGAGCCTTGTAGACAACTTTTTCAAGCGACATGGAACTTCCTTTCTTCGGGGACTAATTGCAGGGAAGCTGTTAGCCGGAAAATGAGTTGTGCACAATTGAATTCGATGTGAAGATCGGAACAGGCGGCTCCGGGAGCAGGGCTTGCCCGCTGCAACGCGTTGTGCAGACTGCAGAAATGCGCAGACAGGAGAAAATCCTTGAAAACCCAGACCGGCGCCGCTGAACGCCCCGCGCCAGAACAGCTGCTGGAAAACCAGCTGTGCTTTGCGGTCTATGCGGCTGCCCACAGTTTCGCGCAGGCCTACCGGCCGTTCCTCGATCCGGTCGGCCTCACCTATCCGCAGTACCTGATCCTGCTGGAACTGTGGGAGCGCGACGACCAGACCGTGGGCGAGCTTGGCGAGCCGCTGTTTCTCGACAGCGGCACGCTGACGCCGATGCTCCGGCGCATGGAGACCGCCGGCTGGATCAGACGCCGACGCGATGCCGTCGACGGTCGCGTCGTGCGGGTGTCGCTGACGGCGAAGGGCCACGGCTTCCGCCGCAAGGCGCGTGCCATTCCGGCCGCCATGATGTGCGCCAGCAATCTCGACCTGGCCGGGCTCAGCGCGCTGCGCAACAAACTGAAACGGGTGGCACAGGCGTTGCGTGACGATGCGCGGCAGAGCACTTCCGGGCGGTGAGGCGAAAGGTCCCGGCCGGTGCCCCCGCGGCTCCTTGGGGCCATGGTTAAGCCATTAATATCACACTAGAAAATCAAGCTGCGAAAACGCATTTCGGAGCGAATTGAGCTTGTTTGAGGCTGAAATAAAGAGCAAAAGAGCGGCCTTGGTGCTCCTGGTAGCTCTTACTGCCCCTTGACTGCCTCTTGTCTGCCTCTTGGGTCCGCCGCAGCCGCGGCCCGCCTCCACCGCAACCGTCGGCCCGGATATGGCGGGCCGCAAGGAATCTAGCGAGTTCGATTGTCGCCATGCTGCTCCTGACCGTCGCCGCCATCAGCCTCGCCGCATGGGTCTATCTCGTCGGGTTTCACGGCGGCTTCTGGATCGTGTCGCGCTATGACGCGCTGACCGCGCCGGGCGTGCGCGCGCAATGGCCCGAGATCGTCACGGTGATTCCGGCGCGGGACGAAGCCGAAAGCATCGGCGACTGCATTCGCTCGCTGCTGACGCAGCCTTATGCGGGAAAGCTGTCGGTCGTCCTCGTCGACGACCAGAGCAGCGACGGCACCGCGGCGATCGCCGCGGCCGCGGCCGACGCGATCGGCGCCGGCGACCGCTTGACGGTGCTCGCGGGACGGACGCCGCCGCCGGGTTGGACCGGCAAGCTGTGGGCGCTGAAACAGGGCCTGACCCATGTCGAGCAGCGGCCGGGCCAACCCGCCTACGTGCTGCTGACCGACGCCGACATCGTCTATTCGGGGGACGTGGTGGCGCGGCTGGTCGATCGCGCCGAAGCCGGCGGCCTGGCGATGGCGTCGATCATGGCGCGGCTGCGCTGCGAGAGTTTCGCCGAGCGCTTTCTGATCCCCGCCTTCATCTTCTTTTTCCAGATGCTGTATCCGTTCGCCTGGGTGGCGCGGGCCGACCGCGCGACCGCGGCGGCCGCCGGCGGCTGCATTCTGGCGCGCTGGCGCGCGCTGCGCGACGCCGGCGGGATCGACGCCGTGCGCGGCTCGCTGATCGATGATTGCGCGGTCGGCGGCCTGCTCAAGACCCGCGGGCCGGTGTGGCTCGGGTTCTCGCGCGACGTCCGCAGCGTGCGCGCCTCGGACCGGTTCGCCGAGGTCGGGCAGATGATCTCGCGCTCGGCCTACGCGCAGTTGAAATATTCGCCACTGCTGCTGGCCGGCACGCTGCTCGGGATGGCGGTGGTCTATCTCGCGCCGGTGGCGATCGCGCTCGCGGGCCCGCTGTATCCGCGGCTGCTGGCGCTGGCGGCCTGGGCGCTGATGGCGGTCGCCTTCCAGCCCACGCTGCGATACTATGAGCGCTCGGCCGTCTGGGGCCCGTTGCTCCCGGCCATCGCTTTCACCTACCTGATGTACACGATGAATTCCGCCTATCAGTTCTATCGGGGCCGCGGCGGTCTGTGGAAGGGTCGCGTCCAGGCCAACGTGTCGGGTGTCCGATGACCACTGCCGGCGAGCTGCGTTCGGGCAAGACCCACCGCGACGAGAATTTTCCCGTCGCGTCATGGATCATTCACCCGCGGCATCGCGCCGTGATCCTGGCGTTCTACAATTTCGTCAGGACCGCCGATGATATCGCCGATCATGCCACGTTGCAGCCGCAGCAGAAGCTCGACCTGCTGGACCGGCTCGAAGACGGGCTGTTCGGGCGCAGCGAGGATCAGCCCGAGGCCGTGGCGCTGCACCGGGCGCTGGTGGCGCGGTCGATGGCGCCGAAGCATGCCCAGGATCTGCTCAGCGCGTTCCGCCTCGACGTCACCAAATTGCGTTACGAGAACTGGGACGAAGTGATCCACTACTGCTCGCTGTCGGCGATGCCGGTGGGACGCTTCATGCTCGACGTCCACGGCGAGGACCGCGCCACCTGGGCCGCCTCCGACGCCCTGTGCGCGGCCCTGCAGATCAACAACCACCTGCAGGACTGCGGCAAGGACTTCCGCGACCTCAACCGGGTCTACCTGCCGCGCGACGCGCTGCAGGCGGCGGGCGCCAGCGTCGAACAGCTGGCGCTGGAGCGCGCGCCGCCGCCGCTGCTGGACTGCCTGCATCGGCTCGCCGCGCGCACCGCGGCGCTGCTCGCGGAGGGCAAGGGGCTCGGCGCCGAGGTGCGCGACCTGCGGCTCGGCATGGAGATCGCGGTGATCCAGACCTACGCCGAACAGATCGTTGCGCTGCTGCAGCAGCGCGACCCGCTGAGCGAGCGCGTCCATCTGTCCCGCCTGCAGTTCATGGGCCACGGCCTGATCGGCATGGCGGGCGGGCTGCTGCGCCGCCTCGGCGGCGGATCGGGTGCGTCGAGGAGCGCGTCGAAGGCATGACCGCGCAGCAGACCACCGCGCAGACGTCGGCACCGGCGACGGCGGCAGGCCAGGCATCCGGCAGTTCGTTCTATGCCGCCATGCGGATTCTTCCGCCGGCGCAGCGCGAGGCGATGTTCCAGATCTACAGCTTCTGCCGCCACGTCGACGACATCGCCGACGCCGACGGGCCGCGCGAGCAGCGTCTTGCCGCCATCGCGCAATGGCGTCGCGACATCGACGCGCTGTACCAGGGCCATCCGCCGGACTCGGTGCGGGCCTACGTGCCGGCGGTGACGACCTTCGGCCTGCGCCGCGAGGATTTTCTCGCCGTGATCGACGGCATGGAGATGGACATCCCCGCCGACATCCGCGCGCCCGACGCGGCGACGCTCGACCTCTATTGCGACCGCGTCGCCAGCGCGGTGGGGCGGCTGTCGGTGAAGGTGTTCGGCGTTCCTTCGCCCGACGGCGAGGCGCTCGCCCATCACCTCGGGCGCGCGCTGCAGCTGACCAACATCCTGCGCGACATCGACGAGGATGCGGCGATCGGGCGGCTGTATCTGCCGCGCGAATTGCTGCTCGCCGCCGGCATCACCGCGACCGACCCGCTCGCGGTGGCGGCGCACCCGGCTCTGCCGCGGGCCTGCGCGCCGCTGGTTGAGCAGGCGGAAGCGCATTTCGTCGAGGCCGACGCCATCATGGCGCGGCATCCGCGGCCGATCGTCAAGGCGCCGCGCATCATGTCGCGCTACTACCACGCCATCCTCGATCGCCTGGTGGCGCGCGGCTTCTCGCCGCCGCGCGCGCCGGTTCGGCTCGGCAAGGCGGCCAAGCTCCTCATCCTCGCCCGGTACGCATTCATCTGATGACCAGGACCACCCACATCATCGGCGCCGGAATATCCGGCCTGTCGGCCGGCGTTCGGCTCGCCAAGGCGGGACACGCGGTTCACGTCCACGAGGCGACGCAGCTGCTCGGCGGGCGGTGCCGCTCCTATTTCGACGGCGCCACCGGGCTCACCATTGACAACGGCAACCACCTTCTGCTCTCCGGCAACCATCACGCGCTCGATTACGCGCGCACCATCGGTTCGCAGGCCGGCCTGGTGGGGCCGGCGCAGGCGCAGTTTCCGTTCGTCGACCTGCGCGACGGCCGGCAGTGGCTGCTGCGGCTCAACGATGGCCGCATCCCGTTCTGGGTGTTCGACAACAACAGCCGGGTCCCGGACACGCGGCCGCGCGACTATTTCGCGCTGGCGCCGCTGTTGTGGGCCGGCACCGACCGGCTGGTCGGCGACACGATCGCCTGCAACGGCGTGCTGTACGAGAGACTGGTGCAGCCGTTGCTGCTGGCCGCGCTCAATATCGACCCGCCGAAGGGCTCGGCGGGACTGGCGGGCGCCATCGTGCGCGAGACGCTGCTCGCCGGCGGCAAGGCCTGCCGCCCGCTGGTGGCGCGCGACGGCTTGAGCTCGGTGCTGGTCGATCCCGCCATCGCCTATATCGAGGCGAGAGGCGGCAGCGTCAGGACCGGCCGCGAGCTGCGCGAACTGGCGCGCGCGGGGGAGCGGATCGCGGCGCTCAAATTCGTCGACGACGAGATCGCGCTGGCGCCGACCGACGCGGTGGTGCTTGCGGTCCCGGCCCGCGCCGCGACCGGGCTGGTGCCCGGCCTCAGCGCGCCGAACCGGTTCCGGGCCATCGTCAACGTGCATTTCCGCTATGATCCGCCGGCCGAGCAGCCGCTGTTGCTCGGCGTCGTCGGCGGCATGGTGGAGTGGCTGTTCGCGTTCCCGCAGCGGCTGTCGGTCACGGTGAGCGACGGCGAGCGGCTGATCGACATGCCGCGCGAGGAACTGGCGCGCGCGATCTGGGCCGATGTCTGCAAGGCGGCGCGGATCGAGGCCAATCTGCCGCCCTGGCAGGTGGTTCGCGAGCGCCGCGCCACCTTCGAGGCGACGCCCGAGCAGAACGCGCTGCGTCCCGGGGCCGTAACGGCCTGGACAAACCTGTTTCTTGCCGGGGACTGGACTGATACAGGACTGCCGGCGACCATCGAGGGGTCGGTGCGGTCCGGCGACCGTGCCGCCGACCATGTGCTGCGGATGTAGCCGCAAGGCGCCGCTCGGAATGACTGTTGCAGCGGGAATTGACGCCGTGGTCCGGCGGTGAGCGAATTTCCACCGCGTTCGCAGAAGGTTCTGGAGACGACAGTGAACGATACAACGGCTGACATGACGCGAGGCCCTGCCGTCGAGACGCGGGCGAAGCTGGACACCGCCATCGGCGCCGCGCGCGACGCCCTGCTGCAGGCGCGGCAGCGCGACGGCCACTGGGTGTTCGAGCTCGAGGCCGACGCGACGATCCCGGCGGAATACGTCCTGCTGCGCCACTACCTCGGCGAGCCGATCGCGCACGAGCTGGAGGCCAAGATCGCGGTCTATCTGCGCCGCATCCAGGCCGACCATGACGGCTGGGCGCTGTTCCACGGCGGCGGCTTCGACATGAGCGCGTCGGTGAAGGCCTATTTCGCCCTGAAGATGATCGGCGACTCGGTGGATGCGCCGCACATGGAGCGGGCGCGCAAGGCGATCCTGGCCCACGGCGGCGCCTCGCGCAGCAACGTCTTCACCCGCATCCTGCTCGCGCTCTACGGCGTGCTGTCATGGCGGGCGGTGCCGATGATGCCGATCGAAATCATGCTGCTGCCGCGCTGGTTTCCGTTCCACCTGACGAAGATGTCGTACTGGGCGCGCACCGTCATCGTTCCGCTGCTGGTGCTGATGCTGAAGCAGCCGCGCGCCAAGAACCCGCTCGGCGTCTCGGTTCCGGAACTGTTCGTCGAGCAGGATCTGCACGCCATCGGCATGGCGCCGAAGGCGCCGCATCAGAAGCGGTCGTGGTTCTTGTTTTTCGCCCACGTCGACAGGCTGCTGCGGATCGCCGATCCGCTGTTGCCCAAGGCCACGCGCGCGCGCGCGGTCGACCGCGCGGTCGCGTTCACGACCGAGCGGCTGAACGGCGAGGACGGCCTCGGGGCGATCTTCCCGGCGATGGCCAACAGCGTGATGATGTATGCGGTGCTCGGCTATCCGGAAGATCATCCGCTGCGCGCGATCGCGCGCAAGTCGATCGAGAAGCTGCTGGTGGTGAAGGACGAGGAAGCCTACTGCCAGCCCTGCCTGTCGCCGATCTGGGACACCGCGCTCGCCGCGCACGCCATGATCGAGGCCGGCGGCGAGGCCGCGCGCGGGGCTGCGAAGCAAGCCCTCGACTGGCTGAAGCCGATGCAGGTGCTCGATGTCGAGGGCGACTGGATCGTCAAGCGGCCGGGCGTGCGCCCCGGCGGCTGGGCCTTTCAATATGCCAATCCGCACTATCCCGATCTCGACGACACCGCGGTGGTGGTGATGGCCATGGACCGGGTCCGGAACCAGGGCGGGGGCGCCGGCTATGACGAGGCGATCGCGCGCGGCCGCGAATGGCTGCTCGGTCTGCAGAGCCGCGATGGCGGCTGGGCCGCCTTCGACGCCGACAATCTCGAATACTATCTCAACAA
>JBKQQE010000674.1:0-3839 GCA_052326245.1 Xanthobacteraceae bacterium
TCGACCTCCTGGGCTCGCTGCGCGCGGCGTTTTCCGACCCGACTTGGGCGACGCCAACCACGTTGTTCACGGGCTTCGCCTTCACGGGCCTGATCTATTTCACCTTCTGTTTCGGAATGTCGCGCTATTCCCTGTTTGTTGAACACCGTCTGAACGCGCACCGGCGGGCATGAAGAAGGGAGTATCATGACGACGGAAACAGTGGTCACGGTCGCGGGCCTGAACAAATGGTATGGCGAATTTCACGTCCTGCGCGACATCAACCTCGATGTCGCGCGCGGCGAGCGGATCGTGATCTGCGGTCCGTCGGGCTCCGGCAAGTCGACCTTCATCCGCTGCATCAACGCGCTCGAAGAGTTCCAGGAAGGCCGCATCGTCGTCGACAATATCGAGCTTGGCCCCAACCTGCGCCGCGTCGACGACGTGCGCCGCGAGGTCGGGATGGTGTTTCAGAGTTTCAACCTGTTTCCGCATCTGTCCGTGCTCGACAACTGCACGCTGGCGCCGATCTGGGTACGCAACATCCCCAGAAAGGCCGCCGAGGCGGCGGCGATGAAATACCTCGAAAGGGTGCGCATTCCGGACCAGGCCGACAAGTTTCCCGGTCAGCTCTCCGGCGGCCAGCAGCAGCGCGTGGCGATCGCGCGGGCCTTGACCATGAACCCGAAGGTGATGCTGTTCGACGAAGCGACCTCGGCGCTCGATCCCGAGATGGTCAAGGAGGTGCTGGACACCATGGTCGATCTGGCGAGGGAAGGCATGACCATGCTCGTCGTGACCCATGAAATGGGCTTCGCCCGGGAGATCGCCAGCCGGATCGTGTTCATGGATGCCGGCCAGATCATCGAGGCCAACACGCCGAAGGAGTTCTTCGCCAATCCGCAACACGCCCGGACCAAGCTGTTCCTGAGCCAGATCCTGCGCTCCTGATGGCCCGCTCCGCACGCGCAATCGGTGACATCGAATGACTGATCACAGCGACCTGTTCGAGATGCGTCGGCTCGAGATGCTCAGCAACACCATTTTCGGCGTGGCGATGACGCTGCTCGCCTACGACCTGCCGCGCGCCAGCCAGTTCGCTGCACCGCCAAGCTGGGACGAACTGTTCGCCGCGTATCACGCACGGCTGATCGCGCTGATGCTGAGCTTCATTATCGCCGGAATGTTCTGGTTCAGTCACCATCGGCGCCTGGCCCATTCGCCGTACGGCACCCGCGGCACGGTGCTCCTCAATCTGCTGTTTCTGATGTTCATCATCATTCTGCCCGCCACCAACAGCCTCAATGGCGCGTTCGACGACAGCAGCGTGGTCGCAGTCGTCTTTGGCACGCATCTGATCGCAATCGGCACGCTCAATGCATGGCTATGGCTGCGAGCTGTCGGATGGCGAATTCAGCCCGACGTGGTTGCGGCGAGCACCGCTGTCGTTATTTTCGTGTGTGCGACGATGGTCGCGATGGTGGCTCCATCCGCCGCAAAATATGTCTGGCTTCTCGCGTTCGGCGCGCCCGTGCCGGCCTCTCTCTTGGCACGGCGGGGACGCAGGGCTTCACGCTAGAGGCCGTTTGAAAGCCAGGCTCTTGCGCGATCACTGCCGCTTCGCACCCTGTTTGAGTCGCCACCGCGCCAGATCGTCCGCCCCGGGGCCTGGACGCAGCCGCACCTGTTCGATTGCAACCGGTGCGCCGGTCCTGGCGTCGACGCTGGCGAGGCGGATCGGATGCCCGGATGCCCGGTCGACAAATTCCACCGGCGGCGCCCCGCGCCCGCTGGCGTCCCAGCGGTCGCCCCATTGCGCCAGCGCCAAGGTCACGATCCAGAGATCGCGGCCTTTGGCCGTGAGGACGTACTCATGCCGCGGCGGATGCTGGCTGTATCGCCGCTTCTCGACGATGCCCGTTGCCTCCAGGTGCCGCAGCCGGTCGGCGAGCGTCGTCGGTGGCATGCCCGTGGACGTCTGCAACTCGTCGTAGCGCGACAGGCCGATCGAGAGGTCGCGGACAATCAGGATCGACCAGCGATCGCCGATCGCTTCCAGCGCACCGGCGATCGAACAGGCCATATCGGCGAAACTCTTGGCTTTCATGGCGTCAGCTCGCGAAACAGCGGCCGAAGGCGCGGAACAGGGCCATCGAGCCCTTGACGCGAACCTTCCTGAGAATCAGCGCGGGGATCATGCCGTATTCCCGGTTCATCACCTTGATCCAGGTATCCGCGTCGGCGTGGACGCGGACGTCGGCCTCGCCCTCAAGGCCTGACCGCACGGCAATCTTCCCGTTTTCGATCCGGACCGTCGTTGCGATCTGTTCTGAACCGGTGAATGTCCAGTGGAATGTCGCGTTGAGCCCCTTGGCGCGGCCGCGCTGAAAGCCGAGCGGCAGAAACGCCACGAACGCGCGAACGGAAGCCAGCCGGGTGGCGCGCCGGACGCGCTTGGCCGTCTTGGCGGGAAAGCGCCGCGCCACGGTGTCCTCGGCATCCGAACCGGGCAGCACATAGACGGTCTCCGGCTTGTCCGTCAGCGGCTTCACGTGACGCTGAACAAAGCCCGGGCGATCCTCCAGGAAGGGATTGGCGATTTCCTCGCCGGCAGGACAAACGGCGATGCAGTAGGCCGCCTTGTATCCCGGCTTGAAGGAGAGCGATTGCCAGATCGTCGCGGTTTCGCCATCGGTAAAGCGCTCGCGGTACGCCGTCATCGACTTCGACTCCACCATCGCGCCGACCCAGTCGGTGAAGTTGCCGAGAAAATCGCGGTAATTGTGGGTGTAGCAGCTGAGGAAATCAAACCCGCCATCGGGCTTGATCGCGCCGACCGGGCAGGCGGCAACGCAGAGCTTGCACTCCAGGCACGGATTGTAGTCGATCGGCTGGTCATAGGCGTCGGCGTCGACACCGATCAGGACCGTGCCGAGCAGCACGAAGCTGCCGAACTTCGGGTGGATGACGCTGCGATGCAGCCCCATGTGCCCGAGGCCGGCGGCCACCGCGACCGGCTTGTGGGCCACCAGCCAGCCGCGCGCCGGCAATTGCACCTCCATGGGAAAGGCGGCGACGGCGTTGCAGGCTGGAATATGCGCCGCCTTCAGCGCCGTCACGATCGCGCGCGCGGTGTCGTTGACGTCGTCGTAGACGGCGTGAAATTCCTGGTTCGATACCGAGCGCGGGACGGCGCGCACCGGCTCGGGGTTCATCCGCTTGACGAAGGAAAGCAGCACCTTGGTGTCCGGATAGACCTGGCCAATGAAGGAGCGCTGGTCCGCGAGCGCCGGCCGCTCGATTTCGACGAGCCCGACGTCGTCGGCGCCGCAGTCCAGCGCGAGCCGTTTCAACCAGCTCGCCGACATCACGGCGGGCGGGGCGGGCGGCGGCGTCTCGCACAGCCGCGCAATGGTCGGATGCAGTGTCGGCATCGGATCGCAACTCCCAGTCCCATTAACTACAATGATTGTAGTGAATGGTCGAGAACTGTCAAGGCGATCTTGAGGCGCGCGTCTGCGCCGAGCCACCACACCGCTGCGGCGACAGCCCGTGTCGTCGATGATTGCTGAAAATCCTCCCGCCCGCGGCGGGGACTAGTACCCTGTATCCGAAGTTCGTGAGTCGCTCGCTCCATGTTCCCGACACGAACTTCGGAAACAAAAGGGTACTAGTGTTCCGATGCTGACGGATGATTCACAAATCGGCTCAGACCTGCGAATCTGTGCCGATTAGGAAAATCGAACGAATTTCGATCGGCGCCGCCGATCGTGAGCGATTGGAGCGGCTGGTCCGAGACCGGAATACGCCGCAGAAAGTTGTTTGGAGAGCGCAGATCGTGCTTTCTGCAAGCGATGGGA
>JBKQQE010000675.1:0-20486 GCA_052326245.1 Xanthobacteraceae bacterium
TCGGCTTCGGCGCGGCTCGCGCGCCTGATGCGCGTGCCGGCTGCCTCGAGTCGCACCGCGAGCGCGGCCATCGATGTCGCGTCCTGCGTCTCCCAGCCGGTGAAGGCGAGACGAAGCCGACGCCCGGGGCGTCGCCGACTTCATCTCATTCGACGATCCCGGCGGCAACCGCCTGGAAATTTTCCACGGCGCGGCGCTGGCCGACACCCCATTCGTGCCGGGCCGACCGATCTCGGGCTTTCGGACCGGACCCCTCGGCATGGGGCATGCGGTGCTGCATGTGGACGACGTCGCGCCGCTGCTGCCGTTCTATCGCGACGTGCTGGGCTTCCACGTCTCCGATTACGGGCTGACGCCCTATCCGCTGTATTTCTTCCACGTCAACGGACGCCATCATTCCTTCGCCATGGTCGGATCGGGCCGCAAGGGCATGCACCACTTCATGGTGGAATTGACCAGCCTCGACGATGTCGGCCAGGGCTACGATCTCGCCCAGCTCGAGGACGGCCGTGTCGCCTACACGCTGGGCCGCCACACCAACGACCACATGACGTCTTTCTACGCGACGACGCCGTCCGGTTTTTTCATCGAATACGGCTGGGGCGGCCGCGTCATCGATCCGAAGACCTGGGAGCCGCACGAAACCTTCGACGGCCCGAGCTTCTGGGGCCATGAGCGGCTGCATCTGCCGGAAGAGCAGCGCAAGCGGCTGCGCGAGATGCGGCTGTCGGCGGCGGCGCGCGGGGTGCGCGCGCCGCTGGAAAACTGCGCCTGGCTCGACAGCGTAATCGCGCGAGAATAGCGCGCGCCTGCCCGACCGACCGCCATCACGCCGACGTCCCCCGCCGCGCGGGGAAACAGAAAACAGCAACAGGGAGGATTGCCATGCCTGCATCGACCTATCACGCCCGCCGCACCGCGACTGCGCTGGCCTTCGCGTTGACGCTCGCGGCGCCCGCGGCGCAGGCCGAGATCAGGGGTGATGCCATCCGCATCGGTGTGCTCACCGACATGAACGGCATCTTCGCCACCGCCATGGGACCCGGGTCGGTGGAGGCGGCGAAGATGGCTGCGGAAGAGTTCGGCGGCGAGATCCACGGCAAGAAGATCGAGATCCTGCAGGCCGACCACCAGAACAAGCCGGACCTCGCCGCGAATTTGGCGCGGCAATGGTTCGAGCGCGACGGCGTCCAGGCGATCGCCGACGGCGGCTCGTCCGGCGCGGCGCTCGCGGTGCAGGAGCTGGTGCGCGCCAATAAGCGCGTGTTCCTGATATCCGGCGCCGGCGCCAATCAGCTTACCGACGAAGCCTGCGCGCCGACCAGCGTGCAGTGGACCCACGACGCCTATTCCACCGCGACCGCGGTGGTTTCCGGCATCATGAAGACGACCAAGGAGCCGTGGTTCTTCATCACCGGCGACTACGCCTACGGCCATTCGATCGAGGCCACCGCGCGCGCCCGGATCGCCGAGCTCGGTGGCACCGTCGCCGGCAGCGTCAAGACCCAGCTCGGCACGCCGGACTTCTCATCATACCTGCTGCAAGCCCAGTCCTCGGGCGCGAAAGTTCTCGCCATCAACGTTGCCGCCGACAACGCTACCGCGATGAAGCAGGCGGATGAATTCGGCCTTGCCAGGCAGGGCTTCAAGATCGTGCCAATGTCGTTCCAGAACGTCGACATTCACGCCATTGGGCTGCGGGCCACCAAGGGCGACCTGATCCTCACCAGCTTCTTCGAGGACGAAACGCCGGAAGCGCGGCGGTTCTCCGACGCGTTCTACAAGCGGCGCAACGCCATGCCGTCGCAGCTGCAGGCCGGCGTCTATTCCGCCGTGCGGCACTACCTTCAGGCGGTGAAGGAAACCGATTCCGACGACGGTCCCACCGTGATGGCGCGCATGAAGGCCACGCCGGTGCATGACGCGTTCACGCCGCAGGGGCGGATCCGCGAGGACCAGCGCATGGTTCACGATCTCTACCTCGTCGAGATCAAGACCCCCGAGGAGTCGAAAGGCCCATGGGACCTCGTCAAGCTGGTCGCGACCATCCCGCCAGACCAGGCGTTCCGGCCGCTCGATCGCAGCAAATGCCCGCTGGTGACACCGCATTGATAATGTCCGACGAGATCCCTGCAACTGGCCTCATCATCCCGCCGAGGCAGCGCGCGGTCGTGATCACCGCTCCCGGCGGACCCGAAGTGCTCGCGCTGCGCCATGATTGGCCGGTGCCCGCGCCCGGCGCCGACGAGGTGCTCATCAAGGTCGCCGCCGCCGGCATCAACCGCCACGACTGCAACCAGCGTTCCTCCGGTCCCGCGCACGACCCCAACCCGGTGCCGGGGCTCGAGGCCGCGGGCCACATCGTCGCCTGCGGGGCAAACGTCGCGCGCGCGCGGCTCGGCGAGGCCGTGATCGCGCTGACCGATGGCGGCAGCTACGCCGACTACGTGGCGACCGACCAGGAACTGGCGCTGCCGCTTCCCACTGGCATGGATCCCATCCGCGGCGCGGCGCTGCCCGAGGCCCTGTTCACCACCTGGTTCAACTTCTTCGAATTGATGCGGATCGCGCCCGGCGAAACTGCGCTGATCCATGGCGGCGCGAGCGGAGTCGGCACCATCGCGATCCAGCTGCTGCGCGCGCTCGGCCACGACGTCTATGCCACAGCCGGCACAGCGGAAAAGCGCCGGGCGGCGCTGTCACTGGGCTGCACCGCAGCCTTCGACTATGCGGCGCCCGACCTCGCCCGGCAGATCCTCGCGGCGACCGCTGACCGCGGCGTCGACGTCATCCTCGATACCTCCGCGGGCGCGCATCTCACTGATGACCTTTCGGTGCTGGCGCCGGGCGGCCGCATCTCGCACCTCTCCGCCGGAGGCGGCAAGCGCCTCGAAGTGCCGCTGCGGGCGCTGATGGCGCGGCGGGCCAGCGTCACTGGTGGCTTTCTTCGCGCAACGCCGCTCGTCCTCAAGCGGCGGATCGCGGGGGCGCTGCGCCAGCGCGTCTGGCCGCGGCTCGGCAGCGACATCCGCCCAGTAATCGACACTGTCTATCCCCTTGCACAGGTGGCCGCCGCGCACGCGCACATGGAGGCGAATCTCCACATCGGCAAGATCATGCTCGACGTCGGCCCGCTCGAATGAGGACCCGCCTCTCCCGGCGCGAACAGCGCGAGCCTTGGATGACGGAAGAGCGAGGGTGAAACGTGAGGCAAGTGGCCCGTGGCGAAAGAAAGTAGGGACAGCGTTCGTTCACTGCAGCGCGGCCTGGAGATCTTGCGCGCCGTCAACGCATCGGGCGGGATCCGCGCCGGGCCGCTCGCACAAGCGGTCGATCTCCCAAGACCAACGGTCTATCGCCTTCTCGTGACGCTCGAGGAACTGGGCTATGTCGAGCGCGCAGTCTCTAGCGATCAGTTCCGCGTGACAAGAAAGGCGGCAGGCCTCGGCGACGGTTTTGACGCTGGGGTGCTCGTTGCCCAACACCTCGGACCGATCATTTACGATCTAGGTCATCGCTTCGTCTGGCCATTCGATCTGCTGATCTACGAGAACGCGGCCATGGTCGTGCAGGAGACGACCCACGCGCGCAGCCCGCTTTCGATTGATCGAGGCATGATTGGGCGACGATTGCCGGTTTTGCGCACGTCTTCGGGGCGGGCCTATCTTTCCTTTTGCCCTCAGGAAGAGCGCGCCGTCATCTTACGACACATTTCCCGGCTCGACGATCCCGAGGACCGGCCCTTCCTTGTTGCGCGAGTGCTCCAGCAAATGATTCACGACACACGCGAGCGCGGGTATGCGATTCGCGACGGAACCGAATTCAATCCAAAGACATCGAGCATCTCATTGCCGATCATCCGGGGAGATGTTGTCCTCGGCTGCCTCTCCGTCATCTGGATCAAGACTGCGATGACGCTGGATGAAGCGGTCGGCGAATTCGTCCTACCGCTGCAGGAGGCCACCGCGGCGATCGTCCGAAGCATAGACAGCGCCGGATGAGCGAAGATCTACTTTGCCAGCGTGACCGCGCGGGCCGTTGCGGAAGCGGTCGCGATCGTACGGCCTTCCCCATCGAAGAGCCGCCCTTCCAGGAACAAGATTTCTCGTCCACGCTTGACGATACGCCCTTCGGCATGGATCGGGCCAACCCGGCCGGCACTTAAACAGCTTACCTTCATCTCCAGGGTTTGGGCCAGAATCGACCCGCCGGATAGCGCCGAAGCAACCGGTCCCATTGCTTCGTCGAGCATCGCGGCAAGGATGCCACCCTGAACCAGCCCGGCGGGATTCAGATGGGCATCGGTCGCTTCGAATGTGCAGGAAAGAACTCCGGTTTTCTCGTCGAGCCCGACAAATCGCCAGCCGAGCAGTCGCGCCGAGGCAGGCGGCGCGGCGCGGCCGGAAATGATATCGAGAAAATTCGCCGAGCTTTTCTGCTGGCTCACGACGCAGCCCCCCGGGTCACCGTCTTGCGACGCCGAACCGATGAGCGCCGCCGTTTCAAACTATGCTCGGTCGTGCGCCGCGATCCGCTCGGCCATTTCAGCCCGCCACGCCGCAATGGGCTGGAAATCCGGCTGCTCACGGCAGAATGCCTCCGACTCGCGCAAGATATCCTCCTCCGGGCGATCCAGATCGATCGGCACGCTGCATGGTTGCGAGATATACCAGTCGCTGTCGACGAAGAGTTCGACCTGATTGCCCTCGGGGTCATGCACATACAGTGCCCAGGCATTCCCATGCGTGATGGCGCGGTGCTTTGTGACGCCCTCTTTGATGACCCCCTCCTCGATCAGACGCGCGCGCAGCCGCTTGAGGCTCGACAAGTCGGGAAGCCGAAAGGAAATCTGATTGATCACGCTGTCGGTTTGACCTGCGGGACGCGCGCTGATGAGTGCAATCTGGTGGTGCTCGTTCGGATCACGACTGAGAAACGTGATCGGCACCTTTCCGTGCAGGAGCCCATGATCTGTGACGGGAAAGCCCAGGATACGGGAATAGAACTCCGTCATTTTCGCAAGATCCGTCACATAGATGCCCACATGGCTGAACTTCAACGAATAGTCGCGCATGACGTTTCCTCTTTTTTTCGCCAACTGAGAAGTCCGGATGATGCGGGAACTATCCTCCCAGCGGGTCCGTCCCCCAAGCGACATGGCCATAGTGTCCGCCAGGCGAACAAATCCACGACTGCCGTCCGCGCAGCGGACAGTTCCCCCGAAGCTGTTGGGAACGAACGCGAGTTGGCCGACAATGTCACCTGATCCGGCGCGCCGTTCGAGCCAGCATGAGCCTTCGGATCAGGGAGGAAAACGAATGACGATCTTGGACAAACACGGTCTTCCCGTTGTCCTGTTCGGCATTGCGCAAACCATGCGCGCAGCTGCCCTGGTTTTTCCGGCTTTTCGCGACAAGCTCGCAGAAAAGACCGCGGTCGTGCAGATCAGCACCAGGGATGGCGCCGTCGCCCGCTGGTATGCATTCCGCGAAGGCCGCCTGACGTCGCGGCGCGGCGTTCGCAAAGACGCCGACATGACGCTCTGGTTCAAGAACGCCGAGACCGGTCTCAAGCTCCTGACGCCGCCGATGCGGCATATCGACTACGTCAACGCCATCAAGTTGTTCAAGATCGACATCGTCGGCGACGACGAAGTCACGCGCTGGTTCACCGAATTGGCGAGCCTCATGCTGAGCGCTCACTGGAAGTTCGGGACGAACATGCCGAACGGCGAAACCCGCTACGTCAACAATACCAACGGCGGGCCGGTCTTCGTTTACGTCAAGGACGGGCGCGTCGTTCGCCTCACGCCGATCGAGTTCGAAGACGAGGAAGCGGCACTCGGGACATGGGCAATCGAGGCGCGCGGCAAGCGCTTCGTTCCTCCGTCACAGACCTCAATCAGCCCCCATGGCCTGTCCTGCAAATCGACGATCTATTCGAAAGACCGGCTGCAATTTCCGATGAAACGGGTCGATTTTGACCCCAACGGCGAGCGCAACCCGCAGAACCGGGGCGTCTCGGGCTACGAGCGGATTTCCTGGGAAGAGGCGCTCGATATTGTCGCCGGCGAAATCAGGCGAGTGAAGCGCGAACATGGCAACGGAGCGATTTTCTCCAATCACTCTTCACATCACACCTGGGGAAACATCGGCTATTACCTCTGCTCGCTGTTCAGGTTCAACAATGCCATTGGCGTTTCGAAGATGGTCATCAACCCCGACTCTTGGGAGGGCTGGTACTGGGGCGCAATGCACCACTACGGCCATTCAATGCGCAACGGCGCGGCAGAGCCCTACGGTCAGCTTGAGGACTGCCTGGAGAATTGCGATCTCATCGTCTTCTGGTCGTCCGATCCGGAATCCACGACGGGCAGCTATGCCGGCTCCGAAGGCACGATTCGCCGCATGTGGGCAAAGGAACTCGGCATCGAGATGGTCCACATCGATCCCCATCTCAACTCCACCGCCGCATTTCTTGGGGGCAAATGGATTCCGATAAACCCGGGAACAGATCCCGCGCTGGCCCAGGCCATCATGTACGTCTGGATCAAGGAGGGGCTTTATGACGCTGAATATGTCGCGAACCGCACCACCGGGTTCGCTGAGTGGAAGGCACATCTGCTGGGCGAGGACGATGGTATCGCGAAGACGCCGGAGTGGCAGGAGTCCGAGACCGGTGTGCCGGCAGCGGTCGTCCGCTCACTAGCCCGCAAATGGGGAAGGAAGCGCACGTATCTCTCCGCAGGAGGCAAAGGTACAACTTTCGGCGGCGCGAACCGCGCGGCGACCGGCATCCAGTGGGCGCGCGCGATGGTACTGCTGATGGCGATGCAGGGATTGGGAAAGCCTGGCGTCAACTTTGGCTGCTTGCAATATGGAACGCCCGTCAATCTCGACTTCTACTTTCCTGGCTATGCAGAGGGCGGCTTCTCCGGGGACATCGAGGGTTCTGCCGTTGCGGTCAGCCTTTATCAGCGCATGCCGCAGCTCATCTCAATGAATTCCGTCGCACAGCGCGTGCCGCGCCTGCGAATCCCCGAGGCGATTCTGGAAGGGAAGACCGAGGGCTATCCGACCGACCCTCGCTCGCTGGAGCGGCAGTTCGCCAAGTTCGGCTATCCCGCGCCGGGCCACTCGCCAATCCGCATGATGTACAAATACGGCGGCTCGCATTTCGGCACCTCGATGGATTCAAATCGCATCGCCAAAGCCTATCAATCGGAAAGCCTGGAATTCGTCGTCAACCAGTCGATCTGGAACGAAGGCGAAGTTCCTTTCGCCGATGTCATTCTTCCAGCCTGCACTAATTTCGAGCGCTGGGATATCGGTGAATGGGCAAACGCCGGCGGATACAGCTACCATAACGAAGGCCAGCTCAATCACCGCGTCATCGCGCTCCAGCACAAATGCATCGAGCCGCTCGGCGAAAGTCGGTCCGATTTCCAGATATTTCTCGATATCAGCAAGCGGCTCGGGCTTTCCGCCTATTTCGCCGAAGGACGGACCGAACTCGATTGGTGCAAGATGATGTTCGAGGCGTCCGACGTTTCGAAACACATATCCTGGCGCAAGTTTCTGAAGAAGGGCTATTTCGTGGTCCCGGCGGAGAAAGACAATCTGCGGCAGAAACCCGCCTATCGATGGTTCGCGGAGGGGCGCAAAAAGGACGTGCCGGAACCGCATCCACTGCCTTCCGAATATCGCGAGAAATACGGCCACGGCCTCCAGACGCAGAGTGGAAAGATCGAGTTCGTTTCCTCAAGTCTCTCCCGGTTCGGCAAGGATCCCGGGCGCCCCCCGCTCAACCGCTATATCCCCTCCTGGGAAGGACGCGGCACGAGCGAACTCGTCGCCAAGTATCCGCTTCAGCTGATTTCCCCGCATCCGCGATTTTCCTTCCACACTGCCCAGGATGGCAAGGCCAGTTTCGTCAACGACATCGACGAGCATCGCGTTTTCATCGATGGCTGGTATTATTGGGTCGCACGCATTCATCCATCGGACGCGACACCGCGCGGGATCGCTCATCATTCACTGGTTCGGCTCTACAATGACCGCGGCGCCGTCATTTGCGCGGCAATGGTGACGGAGCGCATCCAGCCCGGAGTAATCCATGCCTTCGAGTCTTCTGCAGTTTACGCGCCACTCGGGCGGCCCGGCGAGAGCGCAGACCGGGGCGGTTGCATCAATCAGCTGACCCCCAAGCGTTTCCAGACAGAAATGACGAACGCATCGGCTCCGAATTCCTGTCTCATTCAGATCGAGACGTGGAATGGAAATACGGAGATCGCAGCATGAGTAATAGGTGGAATCTGCTCGTCGATGTCGAGAAATGCACGGGATGCCGAAATTGCTTCGTCGCCGTCAAGGACGAGTATGTCGGTAACAGCCAGCCCGGATATTTCGCCAGCCAGCCGCTAGGCGGGCACGCATGGTTTAACGTTGGGTATCGGGAGCGCGGCGCCACGCCGTTTACCGAGGTCAGTTATGTACCTATGACCTGTCAGCACTGCGACGACGCCCCGTGTATAAAAACCGCGAAGAATGGGGCGGTCTCCAAGCGGCCGGACGGCATCGTCCTCATCGATCCCGAACGCGCGATAGGCCAGAAGGCGATCGCCGAGGCGTGTCCTTACGGCGCGATCTCCTGGAACGAGACGTTGCAACTTCCGCAAGCCTGGCCCTTCGACGCGCACCTGCTGGATAGCGGCTGGTCGCGCACCCGAGCCGAGCAGGTGTGCCCGACGGGTGCGTTGAAGTCGGCGAAACTGGCCGATTCAGCGATGCAAGAAAGGGCGGAAAAGGAGGGATGGCGTGCGTTGCGCCCGGAACTCGCTACGCGCCCTCGAATCTACTATCGCGGGCTGCACAGAGTGGAGACGATTTTGGTCGCCGGTTCAATCGAAGCCGAGCAAGGCGGCGCGCTCAACTGTCTCGAAGGCGCAACAATCGAGCTAATTAGAAACGGAAACACAGTCGCCACCGCCGCTACCGACGACTTCGGAGACTTCAAGATCGATCACCAGATTTCCGGCGGCACCGGAATAGTTCAAATATCGGCTGACGGCTATCGTCCGCTATGCGTGGAAGTCGACCTCAGGTCTTCGATCAGCATCGGCCGGAGACGGCTCATCAACTGAATTCGCGAAAGCGAAGATTGGGCGAGCGGGGTGAACATCTCGCTGCCACTCGGTTCAGTCTGTGTGCGCTACAATTGGCGCCGACAATCGACCGCCCTCGCTCAAGACAAGGGCGACGGATCGGTGAGCACGACCCGTTTGCCGCCGCCGGGTTCGTTGATCAGTTCGACCGGCGCCCCGGTCTCCGCCGACAGCTTGTCGAGATCGGCGGCGGTCTTCGCGGCCAGCGCGAAGCCGATGCTGCGCGCCTCGGCACCGCGCTCGGCGACGTAGATGTGGTGGCCGGGCCCGTAGCCGCGGAGGTAGAGCGCGTCGTCGGTACGGACCGACGGCAACAGGCCGTAGTCCGCCATGCCCGCACGGGCCTGTTCGGCCGCCTCCGAACCGCCGTCACTGCGAACGAGGAAAACCTCGCGGCAGGCGTGAATCGCGCGGCCTGTTGAATCCGCTGCCGCGACGCTGGATTGCCCCGCCGCGGCGGAGGGCGCCGAGAGCATGATCCGAGTCCTCCGCCGCGCCAAAGGTATCTCGTGCAGGAGATCGACGGCTTGTCGACGCGAATTTGATCATGCGTGCGGCGTTCAGCGTCATGTCCGGGTCGAGCCGGTGCGATATGATTGTAAGATACGAAGCCTCGGATTTGCAGGATTTCGTTGCCGACCGTTTGCCAGGTTCTCACGCCTGAAATTGATTGATCTGATCGCCAATGTCACCGCCCCCCGAGATCTCCGAGGACGTCCGGCTCGCGATGGCGCGGGCGTTCGACAAGGCCTGGGAGCGCTTCGCCCGCCCCGGCATGGTGATCGACACCGAACCGATGCGCGCGGCGCTGGCCCGGCACATCGTCGCCATGGTCCGCGACGGCGAAACCGATGAGGGCCGGCTCAGCGCCGGCGGCTTCCTGCAGCTCACCTCGCTGCGCAACGGCGCGCGACCTCCCCGCCCCCGCACGCGATAGCCGAAACGCCCGCCGGTCGCCCGGGGACGCCGCCCGTCACGCGGCGGCGGCGAGCCGGGTCCCGAATGTCAAATCCGCTCCGCCAGGCCACGCTTTTGGTGCAACGCACAAATAACGCGACGGCGAAAAAAATCTGTCAGGAATTTAACTTGGCCTTGATCCCAATCGGGCTTCAAGCATTGAAAGGGGAGCAACAATTATACAAAACAGGGAGGTTCTCGCCGTGCAGGCTCCGTCGCGCACCAGGAAGCTGCTGATCGTCGCCGCCGCGCTCGTCGTGGCGGTGCTGGGCGGCTACGTGGCGGTCAGCAAATTCGCGATCCGGCACGAGACCATCGATCTGTACGACGCCGCGCGCAAGCGCGACGTCGCCATCGACCTCGCGGTGCGGCGCGACTACGCGATGCGCGCCGACGCCGGCCTGCTGACCCTGCCGGTGGCGATCGTCAGCCACGGCAACACGGTCAAGAACACCGAATATTCCTTCCTGGCGAACGCGTTTGCGGCGCGCGGCTATCTGGTGGCCTCGATCCAGCACGACCTGCCGTCCGACAAGCCCCTGGTGACCCAGCAGGGCTCGCTGTTCGTCGGCCGGCTCGACGTCTACGAGCGCGCCGAGCAGAACATCCTGTTCGCGATCGAGCAGCTGAAGAAGATCCAGCCCAACGCCGATTACGACCATCTCACCATGGTCGGGCATTCCAACGGCGGCGACATCTCGGTGTATTTCGCCCACGAGCACCCGGATCTGGTGACCCGGATCGTGACGCTGGACAATCTGCGGGTGCCGCTGGTGTCGGCCGGCTTCGCCAAGATCCTGTCGTTCCGCTCCAAGGACCAGCAGTTCAAGCCGGATCCCGGCGTGGTGCCGAGCAAGTCGACGGACGACATGGACATCGTCGACACCGGCGCCCAGCACACCGACATGAGCGACCGTGGCCCCGACACCCTGAAGGAGCGGATCCAGGCCGATCTCGACCGTTTCCTCGACGCCACCAGCAAGCTGTCGCCGGTCAGGTCCAAGCCGAACCTGACCGACCCGCACGCGATGGGCCCTTAGGGCGGGAACTTTCAGGTGCATTTGTAGCGCCAATTCCGTCATCCTGATGAGGTGCGAGGCGCTGTAAGCGCCGAGCCTCGAAGGATGAACGGCCAACGCAATTCCATATCGTCAGCACGCGGCACTCGGGCTGTCATCCTTCGAGGCTCGCACGCCTTTCGCCGTTAGCAACGCTGCCGGCTGTGCCGCCGGGGCGTGCTCGCGCCTCAGGATGACGGGAAGGGCAGAATGCGGGGCGTACTCGCAGCCCTCATCGCCCCTGCCCCACCGGCAGCCGCCGGCATCGCCCCGCATCGCGCGCGCGGTATAATCCGGCTCGTTCTCCACGATTCGCGCGGGCCTGTTGCGCGGACGTTTTTTCGGACCTTGCCATGAACGATACGCTGGTCAGCGCCTGCCTGATGTTCCTGGTGCCGGCGACGCTGTTGTTCGGCGCCCATGGCGTCGCCAACGGCCGCGGCATGAAACTGCTGGTCTGCCTGCTCGGGCTGGGCGTCGCCGGCCTGTGGCTGTACCGGATCTGGCTGTGGTCGGGGCTGTCGCTGGCCGACCGCCACACCGCGCTCGGCCTCGCCGGGCTCTATGCCGCGGCGTGGCTGGTGACGCTGCTGGCGCAGTTGAAGGCGCTGGTGGCGCCGGGCGACGCGCGGCGCTAGCTACAGTTCTTCCGCGCCCATCTCGGCCCGCGCGCGGATTGAGCGCGGCTTGGCGAGGGCGCGCGGGCGGCGGCCTCTTCATTACCCGTTCATGGAAAAAATTCATAAAATCTTAGATGACCGTGAGGCAAGGTCCACAGTCTGGGACCGGGAGAACTCCGGTCAGGAGTGCACAGAAGGTGTAAGAATGCAGCGCACAGTCCTCGCCTTCTGGGCCGACGCGACCGGCGCTATGGCCAGAATTGCTGGCCTCAAATCATCCGACATCAGCATCATCGATCTCGCGGCAGCCGACCGGCTCGGCGGCGCGCGGCACGGCATGTTTTTGTCGGTCACCGTGTTTCTCGAATAATCACCTGGGTGGCTCCGGGCGTGGCGGGCGGCTCCGACTTCGGTCGGGGCCGTTCGTTTTTGAGCCGTCGCGGAACTCAGAAAACTGCGCGCTGAGCCGTCGCTTGACAGCTCGCGGAGTTAGATATATCTATATTTGAGACATATCGGACTACAGATTTTACAAACTTATGATATGTCTCAAAGAAAGGTAATATAATGTTTCAGTCTTTCCATGACCGCCATGCCAGGCGGTTCGCCGCCGGCGAATTCGGGCATGGCCACGGCCGCCACCGCGGCCCCCACCCGTTCCGTCGCGGCGGTCGCCGCGAGCGCGTGTTCGACCAGGGCGACCTGCGCTTCGTCATCCTCAAGCTGATCGCGGAGAAGCCGCGCCACGGCTACGAGATCATCAAGGAGATCGAGACCCGGCTCGGCGGCGCCTACAGCCCGAGTCCGGGCGTGGTCTATCCGACGCTGACGCTGCTGGAGGAACTCGCCTATGTGCGGGTCGCCGCCGCCGAGGGCGGCAAGAAGCTGTACGAGATCACGGCCGAGGGCGAAGCGCTGCTTGCCGAGCATCACGACAGCGTCGCGCGGCTGTTCGCGCGAATGAGCGATCTCGGCGGCGCCGAAGGCGATGCCCGGCCGCGGATCATCATCGCCGTGCGCGCGCTCAAGATGGCGCTGCGGCAGCGGCTCGCGCGCGGGCCGTTGAGCGAGGAGGAGACGCAGCGTCTCGTCGCTTCGCTCGAGGCCCTCGTCACCCAGGTGGAGCAGAGCTGATGACCGAGACGATCGCTGCCACGATTGCCACCGCGCGCGTCGCCACCGCCCACGCGCAGCGCTACATGACCCAGCTCTGCAAGCACTGGGGCCACAAGTTTGCGGTCAGCTACGACGACAAGCGCGGCGCCATCGAACTGCCCGCCGGCGGCTGTACCCTGGAAGCGAGCGCGGACGCCCTCACCGTGCGCGTCGAGGCCACCGAGGCCGAAGGCCTGTCGCGGCTCGAGGCGGTGGTCGAGGAGCACATCAAGCGCTTCGCCTTCCGCGAGGAGCTGACCTTCGCCTGGACGCGGTCGGCGAGGTAGCGGCCTTGGGCGGGCGCAGGCGGTGTCGGGCCGGGACAGCCCACGGCCGTCCGGTTCGTGAAGTTAAGTCCGCGACGTTCCCGCATCTTCAGTGTTATCGCCCGGCGAAGACCGGCGATCCAGTAGCCCCGGCGTTCAAACTCATCGACAGCGACAGCCAAGAATATTCGGGAATTGCAGTCGCTTTCACACAGACGTTGGTGAGTAATGGGTCGCCCCGTTAAAACGGGCGACGACGACATTGGATGTGTTTGGGTCGTGCGCACCTGACGTGATGATGCTGCTTGCCGTGAGGCCCGTAGCGGGGTGTCGTCCCCGGGCTTCCCCAAGCCCGGGGACGATGACCAGCCCCCCGAGATAGTCCGAACGCAACGCCAGTTTCGAGACGCGACTTGAAAACGCAACCTGAAACGCAACGCACGAGAACCTGGCACCGCGGCCGCGCCTCGCGGCCGGCCGCGACGTATTGCGGATCTTACGCCCGCCGTGCGCCACCGGCGTTGCGCACCATGTCGTAGGCATGGGCGGCGAAGATACCGGCACTGAGCAGCACGAACCCCATCGAAACGATTTCAAACATCACGTTGGTCCTTGGCGCCCAGCCCATTCACGCCTGTCAGGTAACGGCACGGCGGGCCGCACAGTCAACGAATCCCTCGCGATGCGAAAATTTCCCCGCATCACTGCGACTTTCCTGCAACGCGAGATGGCAACGCTGCGCCGAATTGAGACAGCGCCACGGCAGCACTGCTGCAGCCGTGGCGGATTTCCGGCGGCATTGCCGCGGCGGGAACGCGAGCCGCGCGCCGGGTGGCGGTCGACCCCGAATCGCGGCCCCTGATTCCGCGCGGCCGGGTCGATGAGCGGAACCTGCCCGCGGTCCGGCCGGCCCGCGAGAGGGCAGGCTCGGCCGGCGCTTGACGGTTTTTCGGTCCGGCTTTTTGTGCTATCGCAGCCCCGGGCCGGCGGCTGCCGGCCACGACTATCTTGCCAGCGAGGACCCATGAGGAAGCAGGACGTTGAGGTGTTTCGACCGGCCGTCGAACTGGCCGCCTCAGGCGACTTCGCGGACTGGATGGGGATTCAGATGACCCTGGTCGAACAGGGCTATCGCCGGGCGCCCGATCTGCTCGATGCCGCCACCATCCGCGCCATTCTCGATGCCAGGTGCCAGTCGAAGCGGCAGGACGCGCAGCACCGGCGCTAGCGCGCGATGGCCTTCGCGAATCCGTCGCGAACGGCGCAGCAATGAGGCCGCGGTGGCGAGCACGGCTCGCCCGCCGGGCGGCGGCGACCGGCCGCCACCACTAAAATTCCCGTTCAATCCGCCGTGCGCAGCCGGCGCATGGTGAACTCGATGGCGCCGTCGGGCAGTTCCCGCCAGTGCTCGACCGCGCTCATATAGGCCGCCGCCGGATAGCGATCGAGGAACGCGCGCGCGGTGCGACGGGCCTCGTCGCGGGGCTGGGTGAAGGTCTCGCGGACAAAGCCGTCGTCGTCGCGGCGCCAGCTGCCGCGCGCATCGCGGCGGCGCGCCATGCGGTCGGCCAGATCGCGCGGGGTGTCTGCCATCGCCGATACTCCACAAAGCGACGCCTGTTAACCTAAACCACCGCGCTAGTGGAGTGGATTTGACGTTCGGTACCCACCTCGCCGCGGGCGCGCGAACCGAATGTCAAATCCAAAACTCCACTAGAAACTTATACTTGCTAGTGGTCCATCGATTCTAACATTCGCAAAAATACGAGCAGCGATGGGATGCGAATGTTAGAATCGGACCACTAGCAACGCAAGCGGCGCCTGCGGGAACCAAAATGGGCCCCCGCCATTGCATTTTTGTGATAGATTTGCGCGACGGCTTGGGGCGAAGACCCGGACCGCGCGGTTTGGTGTCGCACGTCGAGGGCCTGCATTCGGTTTTTTGCGTGCGGTTTTTGTGTTGCGTCCGCGTGGAGGAGTATCGATGGCACCGCGTCCCAACTGGAAAGGCTTTCTCCGCCTCTCCCTCGTCAGCTGCCCGGTGGCGCTCTACCCGGCGACCTCGGAGAGCGAAAAGATCTCCTTCAACCAGATCAACAAGGCGACCGGCCACCGCATCAAATATCTCAAGGTCGACGCCGAGACCGGCGAGGAAGTTCCCGCCGCGGACATCGTCAAGGGCTACAAGGTCGACACCGACACCTACGTCCAGGTGACGCAGGAGGAGATCGACGCCATCCTGCCCGAGAGCAGCCGCGCCATCGAGATCGACAGCTTCGTGCCGCGCGGCGAGATCGACGATCTCTACCTGGTGCGGCCCTACTACATCGTGCCCGACGGCAAGATCGGCCAGGACGCCTACGCGGTGATCCGCGAGACCATCAGGGAGATGGACAAGGTGGCGCTGGCGCGCATCGTGCTGACCAACCGCGAGCACATGCTCGCGCTGGAGCCGCGCGGCAAGGGCCTGATGGGCACGCTGCTGCGCTACCCCTACGAGGTGCGCGAGGCGAGCGCCTATTTCGACGAGATCAAGGACGTCAAGCTGACCAAGGACATGCTCGATCTCGCCAAGCATATCGTCGACACCAGGACCGGGCATTTCGAGCCGCAGAAGTTCGAGGACACCACCGAGACCGCGATGATCGAGCTGATCAACCGCAAGAAGGCCGGGCAGCCGATCACCCGCGCCAGGTCCGACGACCGCGGCAACGTCATCGACCTGATGGAGGCGCTGCGCCGCAGCCTCGGCAAGAGCCCCGACGCCGACAAGGCGGTCAAGCCCGCGGCGAAGGCACCGGCCCAACCAACCGCCAAGGCCAAGAAGCCGCGCAAGCGCATCGAGGGCCAGACCGAGATGCTGCTGCCGATCGCCGGCAAGGGCGCGGGCAAGAAGGCCGCCGCCAAACCCGCGGCCGCCGCGGAGAAGAAGCCCGCGCGCGCGAGCACGCGCCGCAAGGCGGGGTGATCATGGCTGGGGCGAAGATCATCGCTGCCGCCGAGGCGGCGTGAGCGCGTATTGCTTTCCGAGCCATTGTAAGAATGCCCCCGTTTTCTTCGTCATGCCCGCGCTTGTCGCGGGCATCCACGTCTTTAGACGCGGGGTCGCTCCAAAGGGCTATCGTCGCCCGACTTGATCCGCAAGCCGGGTTTACCCGGTTTGCGGCTCTTAGGAAGAACGCAACGCGGCCAGAGCCGCGTTGCTATGCGACCCAGTAACCCCGGTGGTAGTTTCCGGAAGAGGCGTGTCGACGAACGCAGTTCAAGAAATACGCCAGCGCCGGGCAGCATTCGACGCGTTGCGGCGTACTGGATCGCCCGGTCTTCGCCGGGCGATGACATCCGAGTATGGAGATCGCGCGTTCGTCATAACCGCGGGCCCACGTTCCCGCCGCCGTTTCATGATCGCCGCCGCCCGCCGCATCGACAGACCTTGACCTCCGTCAAGGGTGGCGCCGGGCGCCTGAATAGGCTGTCGCCACGAGCGAGGGAGCACGGCCATGAACGAACTGTCGCTGCGGGACGATATTCTCGACGAACTCGGCTACGCGCCGACCGTGGACGCGGCCCATGTCGGGGTTACGGTCGACCGCAATGTGGTGACGCTCACCGGTCATGTGGCGAGCTACGCCCAGAAGCTGGCGGCGGTCGCCGCGGTGCGTCGCGTCAAGGGCGTCCACGCCATCGCCGACCGGATCGAGGTGGCCGGCGCCGAGCCTGAAGCCATAAGCGACGCGGAAATCGCGAGGCGCGCGATCGAGGTGCTGGGCTGGGACAGCGTCGTTCCCGCCGACACGATCCAGGTGACGGTGCGCGACGGCCGGGTCACGCTCAGCGGCGAGGTCGACTGGCATTACCAGCGCGCCAGCGCCGAAGAGGATGTCCACCGGCTCACCGGCGTGCGCAGCGTCAGCAATGAACTCAGACTGAAGCCGCGGGCCACCGGCGGCGAGATCAAGCGCAAGATCGAACTGGCGCTGCGCCGGCATGCCCTGGTGGAAGCCGAGCAGATCCGGGTGGTCGTCAGCGGCGACGGCGAGGTCGCGATCGAAGGCAAGGTCTCCAGCTTTGCCGAGAAAGCCGCCATCGAAAGCGCGGCCTGGTCGGCTCCCGGCGTCACCAGCGTCAAGGATCGGCTGACGATCGCGTCCGGCTGACCGGGCTCAAGAAGCCGGCGCCGCTTTGGCGGGACGCCGGCGGGCGTCATTGCGCCGGGGCGGGAGCGTTCCTATCTGGCAATCGTCATCACACTGCGGGGTCGATAGACGCCATGAGCGATAGTTCCGAACGGTGGATGTGGGCGGACGCCGTCGAAATGCTGGCGCGCGTCGACCGCATGCACCGGCAGATGTTCCAGCCGCGGCGCGCGCTCGGTCGCCTGCCGGCCTGGGAGCCGCCGGCCGACGTGCTGGAGACCGACCGCGAGGTGCTGATCCTGGTCGCGCTGCCGGGCGTCGACCCGGAGCGCGTGCAGGTGGCGATCGAGGGCGCCTACGTGCTGGTCGCGGGCAGCCGGGTGCTGCCGCCGCAGCTGGACAACGCGGTGATCCACCGCATCGAGCTGCCGCAGGGCTATTTCGAGCGGCGGATTCCGCTTCCCCCCGGCCGTTACGGCCATGTCGAGCGGGCTGCCGCCCATGGCTGCCTCGTTATCACCCTGACGAAAACAACAGGAGCGTCGCGTGGCTGAAACCCCAACCGCACCCGCCAGCGCCCAGGCCATCCCGCCGCTGCCGCCGGACGCCCTGATCATCGTCCCGGTGCGCGACACCGTGCTGTTTCCCGGCATGGTGTTTCCCATCACCATCGGCCGGCCGAAGTCGGTCGCCGCCGCCCAGCAGGCCGTGCGCGAGCAGCGCCAGATCGGCGTGCTGATGCAGCGCGACGCCGAAACCGGCGATCCGGCGGCGATCGACATGCACCGCACGGGCACGGTGGCCAACATCGTGCGCTACATCACCGCGCCCGACGGCTCGCACCATCTGGTCTGCCAGGGCGACCAGCGCTTCCAGATCGTCGAGTTCCTGTCCGGCTGGCCGTTCATGGTCGCCCGCGTGGAGCGCTACCAGGAACCGGAATCGCGGACGTCCGAGATCGAGGCGCGCTTCATCAACCTGCGCAACCAGGCGCTGGAGGCGCTCGGCCTGCTGCCGCAGGCGCCGCAGGAACTGATCGCCGGCATCCAGGCCGTCGAGGCGCCCGGCGCGCTGGCGGATCTCGCCGTCTCCTACATGGACGTCAAGCCCGACGAAAAGCAGGAGATCCTCGAGACCATCGACGTCGCCGCCCGCATCGACAAGGTGTCGCGGCTGCTCGGCCACCGCATCGAGGTGCTGCGGCTGTCCGCCGAGATCGGCAAGCAGACCAAGTCGGCGCTGGACGAGCGGCAGCGCGAATTCCTGTTGCGCGAGCAGATGGCCGCGATCCAGCGCCAGCTCGGCGAAGGCGAGGAAGGCAAGACCGCGGAGATCGCCGAGTTGAACGAGGCGATCGCCAAGGCGCAGATGCCGAAGGAGGTCGAGGACCAGGCCCGGCGCGAACTGCGCCGGTTCGAGAAGATGCCCGAGGCCGCCGCCGAGCACGGCATGGTGCGCAGCTATCTGGACTGGCTGCTCGCGCTGCCATGGGCGCCGCCCGAGGACACCGGAATCGACATCGCGGAGGCGCGCCGCATCCTCGACCAGGACCATTACGGCCTGGAGAAGATCAAGCGGCGGATCATGGAATATCTCGCCGTGCGCAAGCTGGCGCCGAAGGGCAAGGCGCCGATCCTGTGCTTCGCGGGTCCCCCCGGCGTCGGCAAGACCTCGCTCGGGCAGTCGATCGCGCGCGCCATGAACCGCAAATTCGTCCGCGTCAGCCTCGGCGGCGTGCACGACGAGGCCGAGATCCGCGGCCACCGGCGCACCTATATCGGCGCGCTGCCGGGCAACATCATCCAGTCGATCCGCAAGGCGGGAACGCGCAACTGCGTGATGATGCTCGACGAGATCGACAAGCTCGGCTCCGGCGTGCAGGGCGACCCGCGCGCGGCGCTGCTGGAGGTGCTCGACCCGGAGCAGAACGGGACCTTCCGCGACAACTACCTGGGCGTGCCGTACGATCTGTCCCGCGTCGTCTTCATCGCCACCGCCAACATGCTCGACACCATTCCGGGGCCGCTGCGCGACCGCATGGAGATCATCAGCCTGAGCGGCTACACCGCGTCCGAGAAGTTCGAGATCGCGCGGCGCTACCTGCTGCCGCGCCAGCTCGAGGCCAACGGGCTGAAGCCCGAGCAGGCCACGGTGACCGAGGCGGCGCTGCGCGCCGTGATCCAGAGCTACACCCGCGAGGCGGGCGTGCGTAACCTGGAGCGCGAGGTCGGCAAGGTGCTGCGCCACGCCGCGGTTCGCATCGCCGAGGGCAAGGCCGAGACCGTAACGGTGGGCGTCGACGATCTCACCGCCATCCTCGGCGCCCCGCCGTTCGAGAACGAGGTGGCGATGCGCTTGAGCGTGCCGGGCGTCGCCACCGGGCTCGCCTGGACGCCGATGGGCGGCGACATCCTGTTCATCGAGGCCACCCGCAGCGCCGGCTCGGGCAAGCTGATCCTCACCGGCCAGCTCGGCGAGGTGATGCGCGAGAGCGCGCAGGCGGCGCTGAGCGTGGTCAAGAACCGCGCCAGCGCGCTCGGCATCGCCGAGGAGCTGTTTGCGAGGAGCGACATCCACATCCACGTCCCGGCGGGCGCCACCCCGAAGGACGGCCCCAGCGCGGGCGTGGCCATGTTCATGGCGCTGGTCTCGCTGGTCACCGAGCGGACCATCCGCAGCGACACCGCCATGACCGGCGAGATCAGCCTGCGCGGGCTGGTGCTGCCGGTGGGCGGGATCAAGGAGAAGGTGATCGCGGCGGCGGCCGCGGGCATCAAGCGCGTGATGCTGCCGGCGCGCAACCGGCGGGATTTCGACGACATCCCCGAGGAAGTCCGCCGCACTCTCGATTTGGTCTGGCTGGAGCACGTGGAAGAGGCCATCGCCGCCTCGCTGGAGCCGGCGGCCAACAAGGCAGCCATCGCCGACGCCGCCGCGTGAGGGGCGAAATTAGATCCTATTGTGCCTTCCGAATTGATTCGTCATGCCCGCACTTGTTGCGGGCATCCACGTCTTAACAACCTTGCCGCAAGCAAGACGTGGATGGCCGGGAGACCTTAGTCCTAGTGATCCGTCAGAGACGGATCGCGCTGCCCGGCCATGACAGAAAAGGAATAGGCAAGCGCACCGTG
>JBKQQE010000676.1:0-5672 GCA_052326245.1 Xanthobacteraceae bacterium
ATAGAACGTCCGTCCTTGGATTCTAGAATTTTGCAGGTCGCCTTGCCCTGCGCGATGTTCCGCAGGACGGTCGAGCAGTATTCGTCCACATCGCCGACGAATGATCCCGTCTCCTGGCGGAGTCGCACGGCATCGTGGAAGCTGCAGCCCGCCTTCACGAGGCCGGCCGACGATCCGTAAGTGTCGAGATAGCGCTGGTTGCAAATGACGATTCGGTCCGATGCGTCATACAGCACGAGGCCGTGCGTCATGTTGTTCAGGGCGGTGTCGAGGCTGTGCTTTTGCGCTTCGAGCCGCTGCTGCGTTTCCCGGTATTGCCGGTGCATCTGCCGGACGATCAGGAACAGGATGGCAACGATCACCAGCACGGACAGCGCGGCGGCCCCGATCATGAACCTGGTCTGGGCGTGCCAGTCGACCAGCGCCGACGATATGGTGGTGGTCGCGACCACCTTCAGCGGAAAGCGGCTGAGGCTGTGAATGGAGGCCAGCCGCTCCTGACCGTCGATGCGACTGACCAACCGCTCGGTGGCGCGGTCCGCATCGAAAAAGCGGACCTGAAGTGCAGAACCGGATTTGAAATTTTGTCCGATCATCGCCTCGTCGTGCGGATAGCGCGCCAGCAGCGTGCCATCACGATGGTGCATGGAAATCGTCGCGTCGCTCCCGAGCGCCACCGACGAGAAGAAGTCCTCGAACTTGGCCGGAGCAATGGCGCGCGAAACGACGCCGAGAAACTCGCCGTTCGGCCCCGTTACCTTGCGGGCGATCAGCGTTCGCCAGCCCCCGGAGAACCGGCTGCGCACCATTTCGATCTCGCGCTGCGATTGTTCGGTGCCCGACTTGAGCGCGCGGAAATAGGCGCGATCGGCGATATTGACCGCCGGGACAGCCGCCACCACCGATGAATTGACGAGATCCCCGTTGGCGTCATAGGCGTTGACGCCTGCGATCTCGGAAGACCCTCTGATCGTGGCCTTGATCCGCTCGTGCATGTCCGGGGTCGACATCTGGCGGCGGAATTCGTCCGGCGACGCGATGCCGGCCTGATGGATCTGGGCGATCAGGTCTTCGAGCGGAATTTCGATATCCGCCAGTTGCTGATCGAAGTGGCGGGCCAGCACCAGGGCGGCATTTTGCAGTTCGCGTTCGCTGCTTGCCAGCGCACGTTCACGGAAATTGCTGACCATCATCGCGGTGCCGATCGCGATGGCCGCGATCAGCAGAATCCCGCAAACCACGAGCCAGCGAATCGGGTCGCGGCGGACGGCCTTGTCGGCAACATCGATCGTGCCGCGCGACGCGCCGCGCAGACGACCGAAAATGCCTCCACTCGGATCCAGCTCCTGCATTGCCCCGCTCCCCGGCCGGCGAGGATAGGGTGCGACGGTGGAAGTACCGTTAGTATTGACGGTTACCACGATGCTAACGCGCGGAACCTGGATCAAGAATGCCGCGCTGCAGGCATTGTGCTTCGGTCCCGGACAGAGCCGCGGCCGGCCATCACGAGGCGGCAAGAAAGGTCAAAGATTAGGTCAGCCGTACCGACCGCTCAGCTCCGCCCCAGCGCCACGCTGACCTTCGGGCCGCTCCTGATGGTCTGGTAGACCACGCAGAAGCGCTCGGTGAGCTTCAGGAGCTGGTCGAGCTTCTCCTGCGGCGCATCGCTGTCGATGTCGAACCGCAAGCGGATTTCGGCGAAGCCCACCGGCGCCGCCTTGTCGATGCCGAGCGTGCCGCGCACGTCGAGGTCGCCCTCGGCGCTCACCCGCCCCGAACGAAGCGGGATGTCCAGCGCGGTGGCCACCGACTTCAGCGTCACGCCGGCGCAGGCCACCAGCGCTTCCAGCAGCATGTCGCCGGAGCACAGTTCGTGCCCGGAGCCGCCGGCCAGCGGATGCAGCCCGGCGGTCGCCAGCGCCCGCCCGGTTTCGAGCTTGCAGGCGATACCGTCAGCGTCGAGCACGCCGTTGGCGGTGAGCGTGATGAAGGCCGCCTTCGGATCGGACCGGAAGCGCTCCTTGAGCGGGGCCTGCAGGGCGCGCAGTTCAGCGGAATCCATTCGAGATCCTCCCTTGGCGTGGCCAGCAACGGGTCCCGCATCGGGTCACCGCCGGCGTCGAATTGTTATTTTTTTCAGATGCTTAGGAATATTCCAGGCGCCCGGCCCAGCGGCGCCAGGCTGACCATCGACAGTCTATCCGCTCCAGCCCGACTTCCAAGGGTCCGTCGTTGCCGAAGCCGGCGCATCTTTGCAATCCACTCCACTAGTGACACCGCGGGGCTTGTCCATTATCCCGGTCATCATGGATAGCGTTGTAATCGAAAGCGCCGCGCGGTCTCCGGCCCCGTTCGAGACAGCGCGGATCGAGTCGGCCATCGCCGCGCTCGCCGAGACCCATGCCCGGCGCGACGACGGCTTTCGCGTCGCTTTGGCGCAGCTGCTCAAGGCCGAGATGGCGCAGGCGCGCGACGCGGTGCAGGCGCAGCTCCTGAAGGATCGCCACGGCCGCCATTGCGCCGAGCAGCTGTGCGCCATCCAGGACGAGGTCATCCGCCTGCTGTTCGAGGCCGCGACCCGCCATCTCTACAAGACGCAGAGCCCGTCGGATGCGGAGCGCATGTGCGTGGTCGCCACCGGCGGTTACGGCCGCGGCCTGATGGCGCCGCAGTCGGACATCGACCTGCTGTTTCTGCTGCCCTACAAGCAGACGGCGTGGGGCGAACAGGTGGCGGAAGCGATCCTGTACTGCCTGTGGGACATGGGGCTGAAGGTCGGCCACGCCACGCGATCGGTCGACGAGACCATCCGGCAATCGCGCGCCGACATGACGATCCGCACCGCGATCCTGGAGACCCGCTTCCTGATCGGCGACCGGGGCCTGTACGACGAGCTGGTCGTCCGCTTCAACAAGCAGGTGGTGCAGGGCACGGCGCCGGAATTCGTCGCCGCCAAGCTCGCCGAGCGCGAGGAGCGGCATCGCCGCGCCGGGCAGTCGCGCTATCTGGTCGAGCCCAATATCAAGGACGGCAAGGGCGGGCTGCGCGACCTGCACACCCTGTTCTGGATGGCGAAATACGTCTACCGGGTCCGCGAAACCGAGGAACTGCTGGCGCGCGGCGTGTTCGACGCGCAGGAATACCGCACCTTCCGCCGCTGCGAGGACTTCCTCTGGTCGGTCCGCTGCAACATCCACTTCTTCACCGGCCGCCCGGAAGAACGGCTGTCGTTCGACATGCAGCGCGAGATCGCGCAGCGGCTCGGCTACACCTCGCATCCCGGGATGCAGGACGTCGAACGCTTCATGAAGCACTACTTCCTGATCGCCAAGAAGGTCGGCGACCTCACCGCGATCCTGTGCGCCAAGCTCGAGGACCAGCAGGCCAAGCCCGCCCCGGTGCTGAGCCGGATGATGGCGCGGCTGCGGCCCGGCACCCGCCGCCACCGGCTGCGCGAAGATCCCGACTTCATGGTCGACAACAACCGCATCAACCTGGTCGGGCCCGACGTGTTCAAGCGCGATCCGGTCAACCTGATCAAGATCTTCCGCCTCGCCCAGAAGAACAACCTCGCCTTTCACCCCGACGCCATGCGGATGGCGTCGCGCTCGCTCGGCCTGATCAACGAGAAGATCCGCGAGAATCCGGAGGCCAACCGGCTGTTCGTCGAGATCCTGACCTCCAACGACGCCGAGATCGTGCTGCGCCGCATGAACGAGGCCGGCGTGCTCGGCACCTTCATCCGCGCCTTCGGCCGCATCGTCTCGATGATGCAGTTCAATATGTATCACCACTACACGGTGGACGAGCACCTGTTGCGCTGCGTCGGCATCCTGCAGGAGATCGAGCGCGGCGGCAACGACGAGTTCGTGGTGGCGAGCGACCTGATGCGCAAGATCAGGCCCGAGCATCGCACGGTGCTGTACGTCGCGGTGTTCCTGCACGACATCGCCAAGGGCCGGCCGGAGGACCACTCCGTCGCCGGCGCCAAGGTGGCGCGGCGGCTGTGCCCGCGGCTCGGATTCAGCGCCGCCGACACCGAGCTGGTGGCCTGGGTGATCGAGGAACACCTGACGATGTCCACGGTGGCGCAGTCGCGCGACCTGTCGGACCACAAGACCATCGAGAAATTCGCCGCGGTGGTGCAGTCGCTGGAGCAGCTCAAGCTGCTCACCATCCTGACCACCGCCGACATTCGCGGCGTCGGCCCGGGCGTCTGGAACGGCTGGAAGGCGCAGCTGCTGTGCACGCTGTATTACGAGACCGAGCCGGTGCTCACCGGCGGGTTCTCCGAGGTCAACCGCGCCAAGCGCATCGCGGCGGCGCAGGCGGAATTCCGCGCCCAGTTCGCCGAGTGGCCGGAGAAAGAGGTCAACGGCTACATCTCCCGGCACTATCCGGCGTACTGGCTCAAGGTCGACCTGCCGCACAAGATTCGCCACGCCCGCTTCGTCCGCGCCAGCGAACAGGGCAGCGAGAAGCTTGCCGTCAATGTCGGCTTCGACGAGGCCCGCGGCGTCACCGAACTGACGATCCTGGCGCCGGATCATCCCTGGCTGCTGTCGATCATCGCCGGCGCCTGCGCCTCGGCCGGCGCCAATATCGTCGACGCCCAGATCTACACCACCACCGACGGGCTGGCGCTCGACACCATCGCGATCTCGCGCGAATACGACCGCGACGAGGACGAGGCGCGGCGCGCCACCCGCATCGGCGAGATGATCGAGCAGGTGCTGGAGGGCAAGCTCAGGCTCCCCGACGTGATGGCGCGGCGCGCCACCGTGCGGCCGAAGGCGCGGCCGTTCACCGTCGAGCCCGAGGTGATCATCAACAACCAGTGGTCGGACCGCTACACCGTGATCGAGGTCTCCGGCCTCGACCGCCCCGGGCTGTTGTTCCAGCTCACCACCGCGATCTCCAAGCTCAACCTCAACATCGCCTCCGCCCACGTGGCGACCTTCGGCGAACGCGCCCGCGACGTGTTCTACGTCACCGATCTGCTGGGTGCGCAGATCACGGCGCCGACCCGGCAGGCCGCCATCAAGCGCGCCATCGTCCACCTGCTCGCCAGCGTCGACACCGCGGACGCGCCGGTGGCGTGAGGGGGGGGCTGCGTTAGAACGTTTTGGAACGTTAGAGACAACGTCAGTTTCTGCGTCACCCGCGGGCTTGACCACGCAAGTCGGGCCTGCCCGACTTGCGCAATTTAAGGCGGACGTAACTCGGCGATGCTGCGGGTCCACGCTTTTTGGGCTGCTGGAAGGAAAGCGTGGATTGCCGGGGCAAGCCCGGCAATGACGCCGAGAAAGACGCAGACGCTTTGCCAACACCGCCGACGGCTCAACACCCGCCGGCCTTGACCTTGCGGGTGGTCGACGCCGGATAGGTGGTGAGCAGCCGCGCCGGGCGGATCGGCCGCGCCGCGAAGCCGCCGCCGCAATTGGGGCAGCGGTTACCCAGCACGGTCTCCGCACAGCAGCGGCAGAAGGTGCATTCGAACGAGCAGATCACGGCGTCCGCGGACGCCGGCGGCAGATCGGCGTCGCCGCATTCGCAATTGGGACGGAGTTCGAGCATGGCATCCTCGCGGAATGGCCTGAGTTGAGATTGACTCGTTCCCCGTCATCCAGAGGTGCGCGCATCACAAGTCGGGTTTACCCGACTTGTGACAC
>JBKQQE010000677.1:0-5550 GCA_052326245.1 Xanthobacteraceae bacterium
TGGCCATCATCTCGCCGGACATCACGATGTAGATCTCCTGCGCCTTGTTCTCGCGGATCGGCATCGCGAAGCCGCCGCAGACCACGTCGCCCAGCACGTCGTAGGACACGTAGTCGATGTCCTCGTAGGCGCCGTTCTCTTCCAGGAAGTTGATCGAGGTGATGACACCGCGGCCGGCGCAGCCGACACCGGGCTCCGGACCGCCGGACTCGACGCACTTGATGTCGCGGTAGCCGACCTTCATGACCTCTTCGATCTCGAGGTCCTCGACGCTGCCGGCGGCCGCAGCCAGGCTCAGGATGGTGTCCTGGGCCTTGGCGTGCAGGATCAGGCGGGTGGAGTCCGCCTTGGGATCGCAGCCGACGATCAGGATGCGGTGGCCCATCTCCGCCAGCGCCGCCAGCGTGTTCTGCGAGGTCGTCGACTTGCCGATCCCGCCCTTACCGTAAAATGCGATCTGTCGTAGTGAAGACATCTTGCTCTCCATGAACGATTGCCAATGACTCCGCGCATCGCGCGCAACGCTTCTCTCGAAACGGCACACGGGCTACGGGAAGGAGAGCATCGCTCGTCATCTGCGTCGGCGTGCCCTCAGCCCTCACTCGTTGTTGCGAGGAGTTATGAGCAACCCGCGTGCCACTTTCGCCGAGCCGATTAACCTCATGATTAGGCTTTCGGAATTTCAGAAGCGCGGGAATCGCGCGGGGTGTTGCGAACCCGACAGCGGCGCGGGCGCTGTCCGAAACAGGACACAGATCGGCGCTGCGCCATCGGGACTTCGGATTTCACCCGCCAAGTCCGGCCGGAACGGAATTTGCTAGCCCCCTGTCGAGGCCTTTACACGGGCAGCACTTCGAGGAGGATGACATGCAGATCGGCGTTGAAACGTCAAAGGCGGTGGACCAACGGCGGGTGTTCGTGATCGACGAGGACGAGATCACCCGGGCGGCGCTGCAGTTCATGCTGCACGACGAGATCGAAACCCACGAGTTGGAGACCCCCGAGGACGCCTATGCGAAGGGCGTCGGCTGGCTGACGCCCCACGTCGTGCTGCTGGGCGTCTCGTTCCTGAGGCAGCGCGGCGCGGCGCTGGTCGGCGACGTGATGGCGAAATTTCCCGACGTCCGCGTGCTCATCGTCTGCGACAAGTCCGAGGAAGCGACCGCTCTGGAAGGGCTCAAGGCCGGCGCCCATGGCGCCCTGGTCAAGCCGCTGACGCTGGAGGGGGTCCGCAAGAAGGTGGACACCATTCTCGGGCGCGGCGGCGCGGCGCCGCTGATCCAGCTCAGCGTGCTCAAATAGGAGATCGGGCGTGGCGACGATCGTGTTCTACCAGAAGCCCGGCTGCCGAACCAACGCCCGGCAAAAAGCCATGCTCGAGGCCGCGGGACACGCGGTGGTGGCCAAGGACCTGCTGACCGAGCCATGGACCGCCGAACGCCTGCTCGGCTTTTTCGCCGGAACGCCGGTGACGTCGTGGTTCAATCCCGCGGCTCCCCGGGTGAAATCCGGCGAAGTCGATCCGGCTACGATGGACGGCACGGCGGCGCTGGCGCTGATGCTGCGCGACCCGCTGCTGATCCGCCGGCCGCTGGTGGAGGCCGACGGAGAGAAATGCGCGGGCTTCGACCGTGAGCCGGTCACCGCTCTACTTGGTCGCACCACCGACCAGGGCGACGAAGCGTGCTCGCGCCCGAACGCGACGACGCCCTGCCCGGCGCCGCTCGAACCGTAGGCACGACGCCTCAGCGCTTCAGGACCATGACCAGGCGGTCGACCCGCTTGCCCCGCTTGAGGTGCGAGGCGACGATTTCGTCGATATCCTCCGGCGTGGCGGGGCGATACCAAACCCCCTCGGGATAGACCACCATCAGCGGTCCGGCGCTGCAGAAGCCGAGGCAGCCCGACGCCGTGAAGCCGACGTCGGACAGCCTCTCGGTCTCGATCGCCTTGCCCAGGCGATCCCACAGCGGCTGCGCGCCGGCCGCGCCGCAGCTGCCGCGCGGATGGCCGGGGGGACGCTGTGTGAAGCACGCAAACACGTGATGCTTGTAGAGCTGAGGCAGCTCGAATTCCGTGTCCTCGGCAGCGGTCATGGCGCACCCATCGCGATGCCCTTGTCCTTCAGCAGCGCCGCGAGCTCGCCCGCCTCGAACATCTCGCGGACGATGTCGGCGCCGCCGATGAATTCTCCCTTGATGTAGAGCTGCGGGATCGTCGGCCAGCTCGAATAGACCTTGATGCCTTCGCGGATATCCATGTCGGCAAGCACGTCGACGCCCTTGAACGCCACCCCAAGGCCGGACAGCACCTTGACCACGGCGGCGGAGAAACCGCACTGCGGCGCCGCCGGGATTCCCTTCATGAACAGCACCACATCGCTGTCCGCGATGGTGGCCTGGATGCGTTCCGTGGTCGAATTGGTCATGGGCTTTCCTTTGGTTGTCGTCGCATCGGTCGATGCAGGAAACAATCCGGTTACTTCGGCACGATGGTTTCGAGCGCCAGCGCGTGCAGCGCGCCGCCGAGCTGGTCCTTCAGCGCGGCGTAGACCATCTGGTGCTGCTGGATCCGGCTCTTGCCCCTGAAGGCTTCGCACGTGACCCGGGCGCCGAAATGATCGCCGTCGCCGGCGAGATCGACGACCGTGACCTCCGCCTGCGGAAAGGCCTGCCTGATGAGAGTCTCGATTTCGTTGCCGGCCATCGCCATCGGTGTTGCTCCTGCAGTGACGACCGTCCCATGCAAGGTCCAAACCAGATTGGCGAAAGCACGGCCGCCCGCCGAAAACCCTGCTTTCGTTTGGCCGGCGTGCTGCTTGCGACCACGACGCGTCGTTTTTCTTCGGTCAGCGCCGCTTTCGACATGTCCGATTTCCGACATCGGCAGCGGCCGCGTTCCGGCCGCGACGCGGTTGTGCGCGCGCAAGGACCGAGAGCCGACTGTGGCCCGCCCGGCGGTTTGAATTCATTCGCAAATTCCCCGGCCGAGACGGGCGGCCCGTCTCTTGCTTCTGCGAGGATGCAAATCAAGGGATCCACCATGAGCCATTCAGGTCGAACGGACGGCCAAAAGCCCGCTCTGCGCTGCGCCGTGATCCTCGGGACTAACGAGTTCGCCTCCGCCGTCGCGGTGAATCTTCACCGCAACGGCCACACTGTCATCATGTCGCATGATCCGCTGCCACCGGTGATCCGCCGGAAAATGGCTTTTCACGATGCGCTGTTCGGGGACCCCGTCACCGTCGACGGCGTCTCGGCCGAGCGCGTCGACACCAGCCTCGGCATCCGCGCCTGCCTCGGGCACGCCCCGGGCGTGATCATCACCGATCTCGGGCTGCTCGACCTGATCGTGATCCGCACGCTCGACGTGCTGGTGGATGCGCGGATGCAGAAATACGTGGTCAAACCCGACCTGCGCCGGCTTGCCCGCTCCACCATCGGCCTCGGCCCGGGCTTCGCCAGCGGCAACAACTGCGACATCGCCGTCGAGACGCGACCGGGCAAGGAGGGGCTCATCATCACCCAGGGCTCAACCGATGCCGCCGACGGCGTGCCGGGCCGGCTCGGCGAAGCGGCCGGGGAGCGGTTCGCTCGCGCCGAGGCCCATGGCCGCTGGCACACCGCCATCGAGATCGGGACACGGGTGTTCAAGGACTTCGTCGTCGGCCATCTCAGCGGTACGCCCGTGCGTGCGCCGTTCGACGGCATCCTGCGCGGCGTGGTTCGCGACGGCACCGAAGTGCCCGCAGGCGCCAAGCTGCTGGAGATCGACCCACGCGGTCGAAGCGCCAGCGCCACAACAATGGACAGCCGGATCAAGACCATCGCCCACGCCGTGACACAGGCGCTGGCACAGCGCGAGGCCGCCGTGCCGGAGCAGGTGGGCCGCGCGTTCCATCTGGTCAAGTGACGTCGGACGCGCGCGGCGGGCGGGCGTGACGATGGCATCGCCCTTGCACTTGACTGAGTATGACCAGCCGAACAGGAGCCGGAAGCCGTGCAACGCCGTGTAGCCATCGCCGGAATGCCCCGAAAAACCGGCAAGACAGCCAACACCGGGGTGCCGCGCCGCGACTGTCGCAAACCAGCCTCGCGGTCCCTGCCCGTCGTGTCGGGTCACGTCGGAGACCCGACATGAGCGAGGGCGCAGCTACCGCAGAGGCCGAGCACCGCGAAGCCACATTTGCGCCGGACCGCCAGACGCTGACCGACGACATTATCGCCGCGCTGCGGACGGTCTATGACCCGGAGATACCGGTCAACCTGTACGATCTCGGACTGATCTACCGCATCGAGCCGAAAGGGCGCGGCATCGTCGAGATCGACATGACGCTGACGGCGCCCGGCTGCCCCGTCGCCGGCGAAATGGTGAGCATGGTGCAAAAGGCCGTGCTCACCGTCCCGGCGCTCAGCAGCGTCAACGTCAATCTCGTGTTCGATCCGCCCTGGGACAAGTCGCGGATGTCGGAGGACGTCCAACTCGAGCTGGGACTGCTGTAGGCCCCATCCGCAGTTGGCACTCATCCGCATCTTGGCACTCTATCTGCATAGGCTGAGTTCGACGGATGGCGGAGCAATCGCTCCGGCCTTGACGTCGCAACCACACGCCGGGAATCGGGGATGTGATGATCGAACTGACAGCAGCCGACGGACAGACGCTGACCGCCTATCGCGCGGACCCGGAGGGCGCGCCCAAGGGCGCCGTCGTCGTCGTCCAGGATATCTTCGGCGTCAATGCGAATATCCGCAAGATCGCGGACATGTTCGCCGCTAACGGCTATGTGGCGATCGCGCCGTCGCTGTTCGACAGCGTCAAGCCCGATATCTGCCTTGGCTACGACGATGCTGGCCGCGATAAAGGGATCGCACTGGCGCGCGAGGTCGGCATCGCGCGCGCGCTCGGCGAGCTTCAGGCCGCCGTCGATTCCGTCAATGCCGCTGGCAAGGTGGCCCTGGTTGGCTACAACTGGGGCGGATATCTCGCCTACACGTCCGGCAATCGACTGAACGGCGTGGCCTGCGCGGTCGGCTATTACGGCACCGGGATCGTCGATGACTACGGCGAGAAACGCAAGGTTCCCACCCTGCTTCACTTCGCGGAAGACGACCGAGAAATCCCGCCCGAGAAAGTGATTCAGTTTCGTTCGCTGCGCCCGGATCTCAGCGCGTTCTCGTATCCCGGCGTCGGCCACGGATTCGACTGCGAAGATCGCGACAGCTACGATTCGGAAAGCGCCAGGACCGCGCTGGATCGGACCCTGACATTCGTGTCCCAATATGTCGCCGGTCAGCCCCCGATTGCCCTGAAGAATTCCGGTGCCTACGCCCAGGCAAAGGTTGACAAGAAAAAGAAGAAGCCCGCCGGCGGCGACGATCTTGGGCCGCCGATGGATTGAGACGGTGCGGTCTAGTGTGGTGGTTCAGAAATTCGCGTCATTCTCGCGGCGAACTCTTAGAGCGAAGTTCTGAACCAAGCCACACTAGTGTTGTGACTCTAACGCTTGTTTCGCTTTGGCGACTTTTTCGAGGATTTGGCTGGCTGACTTGG
>JBKQQE010000678.1:0-7644 GCA_052326245.1 Xanthobacteraceae bacterium
CCGGCGGATGCACCACGGGCGGCGGTGGCGCCGGCGGACGAACCACAGGCGGCGGCGGTGCCGGCGGGTGCACCACGGGCGGAGTCGGCGGCGGTGGCGCCGGCGGATGCACCATGGGTGGCGCCGGCGGCACAACGCCGGGCCCGGGCGGTCGCGGCCCGATGTTGGTCGGCGGCGGCATCACCGGATGCGGCGGCGGTGGCGTCGGCGACACCGGCAACGGCGGCAGCACGCCAGGTCCCGGCGGCTTTGGCACCGGCGGAATCGACGGCGGCGTCACTGGCGGCGTCGGACCACCGTGCGTTCCTGGTACCGGCGGAATCGGTGGCGGCGTCGGGCCATGCGGTCCCGGCACCGGCGGAATCGGCGGCGGCGTCGGACCATGCGGTCCAGGCACTGGCGGAATCGCCGGCGGCGTCGGGCCATGCGGACCCGGCGACGGCGGAATCGCCGGCGGCGTCGGGCCGTGCGGACCCGGCGACGGCGGAATCACCGGCGGCGTCGGACCATGCGGGCCCGGCGACGGCGGAATCGCCGGTGGCGTCGGACCATGCGGGCCCGGCGGCGTCACTGCCGGCGGCCGCGGGCCATGGATCGGCGGCGGGATGGTCGTTACCGTGGTGGTGACCGGCTTTTTCGCGCCGATGACTTTCGGCCCGTGCGTCGGCGGCGGCGGCGGCGAATTCGGCGGCCGCACGCCGGTATGCTTGGTCGGCGGCGCGTTGACGTTCTTCGGCGGGTTCACCACCGGCGGCGGCTTGACGACGGCCGGCGGCGGCGTCACCAGCACGATCCGCGGCGGACGCGGCGGGAAAAAGAAAGGCGGCAGCGGCGGCGGCACGTCGATGAAATCGGGGGGCGTGTCGTCGAACACCGGCAGCGCATTCATGCCCATCTGCAGGATTTCGCCGAGCCCCATCGCCTCGTCATAGTAGTCCGGCGGCAGCTGCACCGGCTGCGGCACGTAGTCCTGCGGTGGCTGCTGCGGTGCGTCCATCGACGCCAGCGCCTGCTGGGCTTCGCCAGCATGAATGCCGTTGGGGAAGCGGTCGAGATAGTTCCAGTAGGCGTTGCGGGTGTTCACCGCGACCGCGCGCTGCCACAACAGCTCGTCGCGCCGCGCCGTGATGACGTCCCAGATCTGCGCGGCGTACTGGTATTTCGGAAACAGCTGGACGAACCACTGGTAGACTTCCAGCGAATCCTCCTCGATCGCCACGGTGTAGGCGTCGTCCGGCGACAGCTGGCTCAGCATGCCCTTGGTGACGGTGCGCTCGCCCTTCGGCGGGATCGTGGCCGGAGGCGGCGCGTTGTTGACCGCCGGAGCGACCGGCGGCGGCACCACGCCGGGCTGTCCCGGAAACAGCGTCACCTGGACCGTGAGTCCCATGGCGGTCCACGGCGTCTGCTTGCCGCCGGTCACCTGGTTGACCTGGGCGCGGGCGGTCTTGAAGATCTGGTCGAGATCGAGCCCCGGCTGCCGCATCAGGCTCACCAGCGTGGCCGTGTAGAGGCTGTACTGCGCGCCGGCTTCGAGGCCGATCTGGCCGGGCGCCGCCGCGAACGCGATCAGCGTGCCGGCCGGCGCCTCCATGATGGCAAGTCCGGGCGGCACCGCGCTCGCCGTGCCGCGCCCGTAGCCGTGATCGCGCGACGCATCGAGCACCACGATCCGCGCGGCCGCCGGCAGCGCGGCGAGCGCGTCGACCAGCTCGTTGAGCCGGAGCGAATGCGCCGGCACATCGTCGAGGCCGCCGATCTGCGCGTCGACCGGGACCAGGTAGTTCTCGCTGCCAGCCTGCGCCGCCTGGCCGGAGTAGTAGAAGAAGGCCACCGCGTCCGGGCCGGCGGCGGTGACCTTGTCAAGGAAGGCGCGCATCACCGTGCCGATATCGGCCTCGCGCACGTCATTCGCCTCGGTGACGTCGTAGCCCGCCGCCCGCATGGTTTCGGCGACCGCGGCCGCGTCGTTGCCGGGCGTCGGCAGCTGGCCGCCGGCATAAGCGCTGTTGCCGACGACCAGCGCGACGTGGGATTGCGCCTGCGCCGGCGCGAGCGACGCCGCCATGACGATCGCCGCAAACGCGAGCGCCAGAATGCGAGCAATGAACATGACCGTCCCCCTGCCATCGACCGGGATGGCTTGCATGAAGTTCCACACTGTGGGCTTGCCCCCACGATCTCTTTGATCAAGGTCAAGTGCGCGCATCTGTCTCATCCCGGGCGTTACCGGGTGAACCATCAGTTGTGCTTGCTGCCCGCGGTGGCGTTGATGACCTGGACGCGGCGATTGACGCCGTCCTCGGGGCGGGTCGGGTCGAGCAGCTGGGTCTTGCCGTAGCCCCTGGTCGCCAGCCGCTCCGGAGCGATCTGGAATTTCGCGACGATGTAGTCGCGGACGGCGTCGGCGCGCCGCTCCGAGAGCTTCTGGTTGAACTCGTCGCCGCCCCTGGCGTCGGTGTGGCCGGCGATCAGGAAGTTGAAGCCGGCGAGCCGCGGATCCGAAAGCGCGGTGCCGAGGCCGTCGAGCGTGATGCGCGCGTCGGAAGTCAGCTCGGCCGAATTGTAGGCGAAGTTGACATAGATGTTGACCGAGAGCGGCTGCTCCTCGGGCGTGCCTTCGACGATGACGCCGCGCTGCTGCGGCTGCCACGACCGGGTGCGCGGCGGCTGCGGTTTCGCGCATTTCGGATCCAGCGCGCAGGTGATGTCGCCCGGCGACAGCACGCTCTGGGCGAACGCCGCCTGGTACGTGGCCGGCGCGACCGCGAGGATGGCGATCGCCAGAAGCAAACGTCGTATCATGACTACCTCGCGCTGGTTTGCAGTGTGGTGATGGCGGCCGCGAGTTCGCGGTCGGGCATGGTGGCGACCGGCTTGTAGATCAGCGCCCGCCGCAAGTCGCTGAGATAGTCGCGCTCGGTCTGCTGCGCCGGCAGCGGATGATCGAACAGCGGCGAGCGCGAGGCGATGGCGATGATCATCTCGCGGCCGAACGGCGGACCGACGGTGAATTTCGGCTTTCCCGCCTCGCCGCCGCCGAACACCTGGGTCTGGTTCGGCAGCGTCGGCTCCGGCACCAGCGCGTTCGGCTGCACCAAGTGCACCACCGAGCCGTCGGCCTGGATGTAGGAGACGTAGAGGTAGCTGATCTGCGACGGCGAGCGGACCTGGATCCGCAGCGGGTCGCCGCCATGGAGCGTGCCAGTGCCGCCGATGTCGATCACCGGCCGGTCGGCGACCAACAACGGCTTCTCCAGCGTCTGCAGCGCCTCGCACTGCGGCCACGGCGCCACCGTCACAGTGCCGAGCGAGGTCTTCGGCACGCTGGCGGCGATCAGGCGGACCCGGTTGAGATCGTCGTCGGTGGCGACGTAGCCGGTCAGCACCGACTGGCCGCCGCTGGCACGAACGTCGATATGGCCGCAGGCCAGCGTCTGCAGGTCGGCGAGCCGCAATCCCGGCACCGGCGCGATCGGCGCGGGAGCCGGCGGCACCACCACCGGCACCGGCGCCGGTGGGTTTGGCGGGGCCGGCGGTGTCACCGGTTGCACCGGGGAAGGCTCGGCCAGGAACAGGGCGATGGTGGCCGGCGGATTGCCCGCCATCCACGGCACCTCGCGGCCCTGGCTGATCCGTTGCACCTCGTCGTGCGTCGTCTTGAAGATCTGGGCGAGGTCAGCGCCGGTCTGGCGCATCAGCCTGGCCAGCGTCGCGGTATAGAGGCTGTAGGGTCCGGCATTCTCGGCGGCGATGCGGCCGGGCGCGGTCGGAAACGCGATCGTCATCCCCGCCGGCGCCGACATCTTCGCCAGTCCCGGCGGCACCAGATCGGGCCTGCCGCGCCCGTAGCCGTGCTCGTTGGCCGCGTCGAGCACGATGATGCGCGCCGCCGCCGGCAGCCTGGCCAGTTCGGCGACCAGATCGTCCGCATGAAGCCCCTGCAGCGCGACGTCGTTGACGCCGGTGATCTCGGCGTCGGCCGGCACCAGGTAGTTCTGGCCCGCCGCCTGGGCGGCGTATCCGGCGAAGTAGACGAACGCGACCGCCTCGGGCCCGGCGGCCGCGACCTGGTCGAGGAAGCCGCGCATGGCGCCGCCGATTTCGTCCTTCCGCGTGTCGTACAATTCCGTCACCCGGTAGCCGGCCCCGCGCAGGGTCTCGGCGACCACGTCCGCATCCGCCGTCGCGGTGGCGACGCGGCCGGCCGCATAGCTGCTGTTGCCGATCACCAGCGCGACGCCCGGATGGGTGTGCGCGGTCACCACCGGCGCCGGCGGCGGCGAAGGCGGCGCGGGCTTTGGCGGCGCGGGCTGCACCACCACCGGCGGTGGCACAGGTTTGGGCGGCGCCGGCTGCACCACCGGCGTCGGCAGCGGCGGCAGAACCGGCTTCGGCGGGACCGGCAGCACCACCGGCTGCGGCTTCGGCGGCGGTGGTGGCAATGGCGGTGGCGGCTGCGGTCGCAGCGGACCGGGATCGAGCACATAGGCGCCGCGGAAGCGCGAGTTTGTGAAGATGTCGTAGCTCAGCCAGGCGTAGCCGTGGTCGCCCCAGCCCTTGCCCCAGGAATTCTGCACCCGGAACGCCTGCCGCTGGTCGTCGTAGCCGACCAGCGTCATGAAATGCCAGCCCTTGATCTTGTCGTCGGCCGGCGGCGCGACCTCGGTGAAGGTGTCGGCGGTGCGGATCTTCTCGAACGCGGAGGAGACGTTGAAATCGATCAGCACCGGGTTGGAGCGCGCCAGCTGCCCCTTGATATCGTTGACCTTCGTATAGTCGACGCGGATGAAGCCGCGCACGTGGAAATCATGCGCCCGCGCGACCTGGTCCGGCGTTGCCGGCGGAATGCATTTGTCGGTGAACGGCGAGTCGGCCATCGACAGCGCGCCTTTCTGCAGCACGCCGACGACGCGGCTGATGTTGGTGCCGGAATCGCAGCCGCCCTGGCGGGCGAGGTGATAGACGTAGCTCGGGCTCGGCAGGTTCGGCGGCTGCGTGATGTCGCGGCGCTCGATCGCGCCGGTGTAGTAGCTGCGCGCCGCGTAGGCGGTCGCCCACGCCACGCAGGACGACGAGCCGCCCTGGTTGCCGACCGCCGGCAGCCGGCTCGTGATGTCCACCATCACCGGCAGAAACGCGCGATGCGGCTCGGCGAGCGGCAAGGCGCTCTCGACCTGCGGATCGTTCGGCAGCGCGCCCGTATTATAGAGCGTACCCGGAGCGTCGGCGACGTCCGGCGACTGCGCCACCGCTGCCCCCGCCATGCACTGAACCGTCAGCACAGCCGCAAGCGCAACCATCCGCGTCATTCGACAATCCATCGGCAACCTCGCAGCACAGAAGCGTAAAGCCAGCCTCGATCGGCAGCGTCAATGGAAAACAATAGAGCCGCGAAGGACCTCGCCGACTTTGATCAGGCGCAAACCCGGCGCTTTCAGACACGGTAGGTTATTCATCAGTTTTGACTCCGCTCCCGGAAGGCCGCGAGACATGAAGTGATGGACTACGAATTCCGCTCGCCCAGGCGCGGTTTGTTGTGGCAAGGTCGGGGCCTGCGCGTCGCGCTGGGCTTCGTGCTTGCGCTCATGGTCTGGTCGCCCGCATTCGCCGACGATGCCGCCGACTGCATCAACGCAAGCCTTGCGGCGGATGCGGCGATAGCGGCGTGCACCCGCGTGATCCAGGCCGGCAAGCTGTCCGGCCACGCGCTGGCCGTCATCTATGGCGACCGCGGTTCGGGCCATTTGCGCAAGTCGGAAGCCGATCTGGCGATCGCCGACCTTAGCGAGGCGATCATGCTGGACCCGAATTTTGCGGCCGCCTTCCGCAATCGCGGCGACGCCCGCGAGCAGAAGGGCGACCACGACAAGGCCATCGCCGACTACGGCGATGCGATCAGGCTCGATCCGAAGGATGCGGTGGCGTTCTACGCCCGGGCCAATTCCTGGCAGCACAAGGGCGACCTCGATCGCGCGCTCGCCGACTTCAACCAGGCTATCGCGCTCAACCCGAATTACACCTCGGCCTTCTTCCTGCGCGCCATCGTCTACGAGCGCAAGGGCAATCTCGACCACGCCATCGCCGACGAGACCGAAGCGATCCGCTGCGACCCGAAATTCGCCACGGCGTTCAACAACCGCGGCCTGCATTGGGACTGGAAGGGCGATCACGACCGCGCCATCGCCGATTTGAGCACGGCGATCAGCCTGGCGCCGGGCTATATGCACGCCTTCCGCAACCGCGGCCAGGCCTATGAGCACAAGGGCGACCTCGACCGCGCCATCGCCGATTACGACCAGGCGGTGCGGCTCGACCCGAACGACTTCTACGCCCATCTCTACCGTGGCGCGGCGCAGCGCAGCCGGCACGAGTTCGATCTGGCCATCGCCGACGACACCGAGGCGATCCGCATCTCCCCCAACAACACCGTTGCGCACCGCGACCGCGGCATGGCCTACGCGGGCAAGCGGGATTTCGATCACGCCATCGCCGACTTCAACGACACCATCCGGCTCGATCCGAAAGACGCCGTCGCCTTCAACGCGCGCGGCGATGCCTGGTGGGCGAAGGGCGATCTCGACCGCGCGCTCGCCGACTACAGCGACGCCGTTCGCATCAACCCGAACTATGCGCTCGCCCATCTCAACCGCGGTCTCGTGTTCGAGCGCAAGGGCGATCTCGACCACGCCATCGCCGAACAGAGCGAAGCGATCCGGAGCGATCCGAAAGATGTCGCGGCCTACAACAACCGCGGCTACTATCTCGAGCTGAAGGGCGACCACGACCGCGCCATCGCCGATCTCACCACGGCGATCGGCCTCGATCCGAAATACGCCCGCGCCTTCCGCAACCGCGGCCTGGCGTGGGAACACAAGGGGGATCTCGATCGCGCGATCGCCGACTACAACGCGGCGATCGCGATCGAGCCGCGCAATGCCATCAACCTGCTCGACCGCGGCAACGCGTTCCGCGAAAAGCGCAACTTCGACGCCGCGACAGTCGATTTTTCCAGCGTCATCGCCATCGAGCCCGGCAATGCCAGGGCCCGGCGCGGGATCGGGCGGGTGTACGAGGACAAGGGCGATCTCGATCACGCCGTCGCCGACTACAGCGAGGCGATCCGGCTCGACCCGAAATACGAGAGCGCGTATTTCAGCCGCGCCTATGTGCTGAGGAAGAAGGGCTCGATCGACAATTCGCTGGCCGACTACAACGAGGCGATCCGGCTCAGCCCCACCGACCAGCTGGCGTTCAACAACCGCGGCTCCATTTTCCGCAGCAAGGGCGACAACGATCGCGCGATCGCCGACTTCACCGAGGCGATCCGGCTCGACCCGGCCTACACCGGGGCGATGGTCAACCGCGGCCTCGCCTACGAAGCCAAGAGCGACACCGCGCATGCGCGGGCGGACTTCCAGAAGGCGGTCGCCCTGCCGCCGAAATACGACAACGGCAAATGGGCGCACGACACGGCGCAGAGCCGGCTGGCGGTGCTGGCGCAGCCGACGGTGCCTCCGACGCCACCCCCGGCACCGCCGCCAACCGTCGCGCCGAAGGTTACGCCGCCCCCCGCGCCGCCCCCCAAGGGGGTCGCCCCGTCGCCGCCTGTCGTCGTCGCGCCGCCGCCAGTGCCGGTCGCGC
>JBKQQE010000679.1:0-13644 GCA_052326245.1 Xanthobacteraceae bacterium
TCGCCGGCGGCAATCGGCACGCGCGCACCGGCCTCGGTCTTCACAACGAGACAACCCGCGTCATCGATCGTTTCGAACAGTCCGGTCACCGTGGAGCCGGTCAGGCGCACACTGACCTCGCGCCCAAGCCCGGACGCACGATCCAGCCACATCCGGCGGATCGCGGCAAATCCGCGGCCATTGTCCCACAGCAGCCGCAGGGCTGCCCACTCCTCCGCCAGCGCGGTGAACAACTCCCCGGCGCCGACATGCACCCCGAGCCCGTGCAGCGAGGTCGCGGGAAAAATCGCCCCGTCGGGCGCCGCGACCACATTGACCCCGATCCCCACCACGACCGCGAGCGCGTGCCCGTCGGCCGGCTCAGCCTCAAGCAAGATACCCGACAGCTTGCGGCCGCCGGCCAGCACATCGTTGGGCCACTTCAGCTCGAAGCGGATTGTGTCCGAGCCCTGCGCGCGCATCCTTGCCTCGACGCTCACCGCCTGCAGCGCCCGCTCCAGCGCGACGCCTGCCGCAAAGCCGAGCGTCGCCGCAACCGCGGGCGCAACCTCCATCACCTCGACGACGCTGGCGGCCAGATTGCCCGGCGGCGACTGCCACACCCGGTCGCGCCGTCCGCGGCCCGATGTCTGCCGCGCCGTCGCAAGCCACAGCGGCCCGCGCTCCCCGACCCGGGCCCGGCTCAGGGCCTCGGCATTGGTGGAGCCGATGCTCTCGAACACCTCGAGCCGCGTGCCCGCCGCTATGGCCTTCGGACCGAGCGCGAATCCCATCTCAGAACAATGACTTCGCCGCAGTCAACGCCGCGCTGACCAGCGGCGCCGGATAGGCGAAGAACAGGATATTGAAGGTGCCCGCGACCGCCAGCACGCTGCGCAGCTCGATCCGGACCGGATCAACCGCGCCAACCGGCTCGTCGAAATACATCACCTTGATGATGCTGAGATAGTAGAAGGCGCCCACCACACTGCTCAGCACGCCGACGACGGCGAGCGTAAACAGGCCCGACTTGATCGCCGCAACGAACACGTACCACTTCGCGAAGAACCCCGCGAGCGGCGGAATTCCGGCGAGCGAGAACAGCAGCATCGCAAAGAAAAACGCGAGCAGCGGATTGGTGCGGGAAAGGCCGGCGAAATCGGCGATGGCTTCGACCGCCTGTCCGTTTCGCTTCATCGCCAGGATGACCGCGAACGACGCCAGCGTCATCGCCACGTAGATCGAGATATAGACCAGCACCCCCTGCGCGCCCTCGGCGGTACCGGCGGCAAGCCCGATCAGCGCGAAGCCCATGTGGCCGATCGAGGAATACGCCATCAGGCGCTTGATGTTGGTCTGGCCGATCGCCGCGAACGAACCGAGCGCCATCGACGCGATCGAAACGAACACGACGATCTGCTGCCACTCGTGCTTGATGCCGGGGAACGCGGTGATGGCCACCCGCGTGAAGACGGCGAGCGCGGCAACCTTCGGCGCCGACGCGAAGAATGCCGTCACCGGGGTCGGCGCGCCCTCGTAGACGTCGGGCGTCCACATGTGGAACGGCACCGCGGAGATCTTGAAGCACAGCCCGGCGAGCACGAAAACGATGCCGAACACGATGCCGAGGCTGCCCGACGTCGCCGCCGCCGCGATCCCGGTGAAGAGCACCGTGCCGGTGAACCCGTAGATCAGCGAGGCGCCATACAGCAGCATCCCGGACGACAGCGCGCCGAGCACGAAATATTTCAGTCCGGCTTCGGTCGACCTGGCGTCGTCGCGCTGGCTCGCGGCAACGACATAGAGCGCGAGGCTCATCAGCTCGAGCCCGAGATACAGTGTGATCAGGTCGGCGGCCGAGATCAGCACCATCATTCCGACCGTCGAAAGCACCACCAGGACGGCGAATTCGAACATGCGCCGCGACGGATCCGAGAGGAACTCGCGTGCCAGAATCAGGGTGACGCCGGAACCGATCAGCGCCAGGATCTTCAGGAACCGGGCGAAATCATCGACAATGAAGCTGCCGCCGAAGGTGACCAGCTTGCCCGCTGGCAGCCACAGCACCAGCGCTCCCGCCGCCGCCAGCAAAACCACCGCGAGGCCCGTGATGACCGCGGTTGCCTGCGCGCCGCGGTAGGCGCCGATCATCAACAGCACCATCGCGCCGAGCGCCAGCACGATCTCCGGCAGCACGGGAAGCAGAGAATATCCGGCGAAAGTCATGATGCTAATCCCGTTCCGCGACGATCATGGCAATGCGGCCGCTTTCACGACCGTGATCGCCTGGCTGTAGTTTGTGACGAGCTGCTGCACCGAGGCCGACGACATATCCAGCACCGGCTTCGGATAGATGCCGAACAGGATTGTCAGAACCACCAGCGGCATCAGGATGATGCTCTCGCGCAGGGTCAGGTCCTTGATCCCGGCCAGCGCGGGCTTGTCCAGCACGCCGAAGATCACCTTGCGGTACACCCACAGCGCATAGGCGGCCGACAGGATCACGCCAAGGGTGGCGAACGACGCGGTGCGCACGCTGACCTTGAAGGTGCCCAGCAGCGTCAGGAACTCGCCGACGAAGCCCGAGGTGCCCGGCAAGCCGACATTGGCCATGGTGAAGACCATGAACACGAAGGCATAGAGCGGCATCCGGTTCACCAGGCCGCCATAGGCCGCGATTTCGCGGGTATGCGCCCGGTCATAAATGATGCCGACACAGAGGAACAGCGCGCCCGACACGATGCCGTGCGACACCATCTGGAATACGCCGCCGCCGACACCCTGGATCGTGCCGGCGAAGATGCCCATGGTCACGAAGCCCATATGCGCCACCGAGGAGTAGGCAATCAGCTTCTTGATATCTTCCTGCATCAGCGCGACCAGCGAGGTGTAGATGATCGCGATCACCGACAGGGTATAGATCAGCGGCGCGAAATCATGCGACGCCAGCGGAAACATCGGCAGCGAGAAGCGCAGGAAGCCGTAGCCGCCCATCTTCAGCAGGATGGCCGCCAGGATCACCGACCCCGCGGTGGGTGCCTCGACGTGGGCGTCGGGCAACCAGGTATGCACCGGCCACATCGGCATCTTGACCGCGAACGACGCAAAGAACGCCAGCCATGCCCAGGTCTGCAGCGAACGCGGAACCGCGGTGTGCATCAGGGTCGGAATATCGGTGGTGCCGGCGTTCCAATACAGCGCCATGATGGCGAGCAGCATCAGCACCGAGCCGAGCAGCGTGTAGAGGAAGAACTTGAAGCTGGCATAGACCCGGCGCGGTCCACCCCACACCCCGATGATCAGGAACATCGGGATCAGGCCGCCTTCGAAGAACAGGTAGAACAGCACCAGGTCGAGCGCCGAGAAGGTGCCAACCATCAGCGTTTCCAGGATCAGAAACGCCATCATGTATTCGCGCACCCGTACCGTGACGGATTTCCAGCTGGCAAGGATGCAGAACGGCATCAGCGCCGTGGTCAGGAACACGAACGGCAGCGAAATGCCGTCGACGCCCATGTGGTAGTTGATGGCGTTGGCGAGCCAAGGTGCCTGCTCGACGAACTGGAAGCCGGGCTGCGCCGCATCGAAGCGCATCACCAGCACCACCGAGACCGCGAAGGTGATCAGCGTCGTCCACAGCGCGATCCAGCGCGCGTTGCGCCGCGCCGGCTCGTCGTCGCCACGGCAGAAATAGACCAGGATCGCGCCGAGCACCGGCAGGAAAGTGACGACCGACAGAATGGGCCAGGTTGTCATCATTGGCCCCCAAGACCGAACATGAACCAGGTGATGAGCCCCGCGGCGCCGATCAGCATCGCGAAGGCATAGTGATAAAGGTAACCGGTCTGCAGCCGCACCGCGGCGCGCGTGATGTCCAGCACCCGCGCCGAGACGCCATCGGGGCCAAGTCCGTCGATGACCAGGCCATCGCCCTTCTTCCACAAGAAGCGGCCGAGCCACTTGGTCGGGCGAACCAGGATCAGGTCATACAGCTCGTCGAAATACCACTTGTTGAGCAGGAACTCGTACAGAATCCGGTGCTGCCCCGCGAGCTCGGCCGGCAGGTACGGCTTGCTAACGTAGAACACGTACGCAACCGCAAAGCCCACCGCCATCATCAGCGTGGGCAGATACTTTGCCCACCACGGCAGCAGCTCCATGTGCTCGAGGATATCCGGATTCATCTTCACGGATTCGCGGAAGAACTCCTCGACGCCGTGCCCGGCGAACAGTCCCTCGAACGGCAGGCCGGCGAGGATCGACCCGATCGCGAGCACGCCAAGCGGGACCAGCATCACCAACGGGCTCTCATGAGCCGCGTCATAATGTGCACGGTCATGCGGCTCGCCGAAAAACGTCTTGATGATCAGACGCCAGGAGTAGAACGAGGTCAGGCCGGCGGCGATCACGGTCAGCACGAAAGCATAGAGAGAGAACGGGTTTTGCGCGGCAAAGGCCGCCTCGATGATCTTGTCCTTGGAGAAATAGCCGGCGAACAGCGGAAAGCCGGTCAGCGCCAGGGTCCCCACGCACATCACGAAGAACGTGACCGGGATCTTGCGCATCAGGCCGCCCATGTTGCGGATGTCCTGTTCGTGATGCATGGCGTGGATCACCGAGCCGGCGCCGAGGAACAACAGTGCCTTGAAGAAGGCGTGGGTGAACAGATGGAAGATGCCGACCGAGTAGGCACCCGCCCCCATGGCGACGAACATGTAGCCGAGCTGCGAGCAGGTCGAGTACGCGATGATGCGCTTGATGTCGTTCTGCACCAGCCCGATGGTGGCGGCGAAGAACGCCGTGGTGGCACCGATGAACATCACGAAGGCCTGGGCGTTCGGTGCCAGCTCGAACAGCGGTGACAGCCGCGCCACCATGAAGACGCCGGCCGTCACCATGGTCGCGGCGTGGATCAGCGCGGAGACCGGCGTCGGGCCCTCCATCGCATCCGGCAACCAGGTGTGCAGCAGGAACTGGGCCGACTTGCCCATCGCTCCCATGAACAGCAGCAGGCAGATCAGCGTCAGGGCGTCGGCATGCCAGCCGAAGAAGCTGATGGTCTTGCCGGTCAGGCCCGGGGCAGCGGCGAAGATGGTCGCGAAATCGGTCGAGCCGATCATGGCGAAGATCGCAAAGATGCCCAGCGCAAAGCCGAAGTCGCAGACGCGGTTGACCACGAACGCCTTGATGGCGGCCGCATTGGCCGAGGGTTTCTGATACCAGAAGCCGATCAGCAGGTAGCTGGCGAGGCCGACGCCCTCCCACCCGAAGAACAGTTGCACCAGATTGTCGGCCGTCACCAGCATCAGCATGGCGAAGGTGAACAGCGACAGATACGCCATGAAGCGCGGCCGGTACGGATCCTCGTGCATGTAGCCAATCGAGTACAGATGCACCAGCGACGACACCGTCGTGACCACGACCAGCATCACCGCCGTCAACGTATCGACCCGCAGCGCCCAGGCCACCTGAAGATCGCCGGAGCCGATCCACGGCATCAGCATCACGCGCGCATCGTGGTGCAGAAAACCGACATCGACGAACGTCATCCACGACAGCGCAGCGGACACCAGCAGCAGCGTTGTAGTGATCACCTCGGCGGTCCGCGACCCGGCCGCCGGGGCTTCAACGGCGTGATCGTCGTGATGACCGCCGGCCGCGGCGTCGTGCGACACGGCGGCTGCGGAAGCGTGGGCGTCATGGTGATCGCCATGCTCCATCTCGTCGCCGCCCGGATTGCGCGCATGCGCCCCGGCGAGCGCGATCAGGCCCGCGAGAACCGCGCCCAGCAGCGGCAGGAAAACTATCGCCTGAATCATCTGCCCGTCAGCCCTTCATCAGATTGATGTCTTCGACCGCGATGGAGCCGCGGTTGCGATAGTACACCACCAGTACGGCCAGGCCGATCGCCGCTTCCGCCGCCGCGACGGTCAGAACCAGAAGCGCGAACACCTGCCCTACGATGTCGTTGAGGAACGTCGAGAACGCCACCAGATTGATATTGACCGCAAGCAGGATCAGCTCGATCGACATCAGGATCACGATGACGTTCTTGCGGTTGAGGAAGATGCCGAGAATGCCGAGCGTGAACAGGATCGCGGCAACCGCGAGGTAGTGTCCGAGGCCAACGGTCATTGCACCCACTCCTGTGCATCGGCGTCGCGCAGGCCCTGCCCGCTGGCGACCTGGCGGACGTCCATGGCGGTGGCCTTGGACCGCGCGTTCTGCGCCGGGATGCTCTGCCGCCGCACGCTCGGCTTGTGCCGCAGCGTCAGCACGATGGCGCCGATCATGGCGACCAGCAGCACCGCGCCGGCGAGCTGGAAGTAGTGAACGTAGCGCGTGTAGAGCACCAGGCCGAGCGCCTCGATATTGGAAACGTTCGGCGCGATCGGCGCCACCACCGATTTCGTCAGCGCCGGATTGATCACCCAGCCGCCCGCGACCAGCAGCAGCTCGGCGAGAAAGATCACCCCGACCAAGAGACCGACCGGCAGGTAGTCGAGAAAGCCCTGGCGCAGCTCGGCGAAGTCGACGTCCAGCATCATGATGACGAACAGGAACAGCACGGCGACCGCGCCGACATAGACCACGACCAGGATCATCGCGAGAAATTCCGCGCCCATCAGCATGAACAGGCCAGAGGCGTTGACGAAGGCGAGGATCAGGAACAGCACCGAGTGCACAGGATTGCGCGAGGCAATGACCATCACCGCGGAGGCGACGCAGATGCCCGCAAACAGGTAGAAGAACAGGGCCGGAACGATCATGCCCTCACCTCACCGGTACGGCGCGTCGAGCGCGATGCTCTTCGCGATCTCGCGCTCCCAGCGGTCGCCGTTGGCGAGCAGCTTGGCCTTGTCATAATACAGCTCCTCGCGCGTTTCCGTCGCGAACTCGAAATTCGGTCCCTCGACGATGGCGTCGACCGGACAGGCCTCCTGGCACAATCCGCAGTAGATGCACTGCACCATGTCGATGTCGTAGCGCACGGTACGGCGGGTGCCGTCGTTGCGGCGCGGACCGGCCTCGATGGTGATGGCCTGGGCCGGACATACCGCCTCGCAGAGCTTGCAGGCGATGCAGCGTTCCTCGCCGTTCGGATAGCGGCGCAGCGCGTGCTCGCCGCGAAAGCGGGGCGAGATCGGCCCCTTCTCGAACGGATAGTTCAGGGTCGGCTTCGGCTTGAAGAAATACCGCATCGCAAGGACGAACGCGGAAACGAATTCCTTCAGCAGCAGCGAACGGGTGGCGGTTGAAACACTCATGACGGCCTCATTTCGGCGCGAGCCCGCCGAATTGCAGCACGGCGGCGACGATCACCACCATGGCCAGCGAAATCGGCAAGAAGACCTTCCAGCCCAGGCGCATCAGCTGGTCGTAGCGATAGCGCGGCACGATCGCCTTGGCCATCGCGAACAGGAAGAACATGAAGAACAGCTTCAGCACGAACCAGATCACCCCGGGCACCCAGGTGAAGGGCGCAATCGGGAACGGCGGCAGCCAGCCGCCCATGAACAGGATCGCCCCCATCGCGCACATGGTGGCGATGGCGACATATTCGCCGAGCATGAACATCATGTACGGCGTCGAGCCGTATTCGACCATGAAGCCGGCGACGAGTTCGGATTCGGCTTCGACCAGGTCGAACGGCGGACGGTTGGTTTCCGCCAGCGCCGACACGTAGAAGATGACGAACAGCGGGAACAGCGGCAGCCAGTACCAGCCGAACACGCCGAAACGGCCGTTCTGGGCCTCGACGATCGCCGACAGGTTGAGCGAGCCGACGCAGAGCAGCACACTGATGATGACGAAGCCGATCGAGACCTCGTAGGACACCATCTGCGCCGCCGAGCGCAGCGCCGCCAGGAACGGGTATTTCGAGTTCGACGCCCAGCCGGCCATGATGATGCCGTACACCGACAGCGACGAGATCGCGAAGATGTAGAGCACTCCGACATTGATGTCGGCGATCACCCAGCCGAGATTGACCGGGATCACCGCCCAGGCGGCCAGCGCGAGGACGCACGATACCAGCGGCGCCAGCAGGAACACGCCCTTGTTGGCGCCGGCCGGGATCACGGGCTCCTTGAGCACGAATTTCAGCAGGTCGGCGAAGGACTGCAACAGCCCCCATGGGCCGACCACGTTGGGGCCGCGCCGGATCTGCACCGCCGCCCAGATCTTGCGATCGGCAAGCAGGATGTAGGCGATCCCGACCAGGAGGATGACGAGCAACAGCACGCTTTGCGCCACCATGACGATCAGCGGCCACGCGATGCTGGTCCAGAATTCGGCGAAGGTCATCGACTTACTCCGCTGCGGTCAGGACACGCGCCGAGGCAAGCCGCGCGCACTCGGCCATCACCGCGGACGCCCGCGCGATCGGGTTGGTCATGTAGAAATCCTGCACCGGGCTCTTGAAGGCGGTTTTCTCGACGGCGCCGGCCCGGCCAGCCAACGCGCGCACCGCCGCCGCGTCGCCCGCCTCGATCTGGTCGACCCGCATCAGATGCGGGACCGCCTTGAAGATCGCCTGGCGCAGCGCGGCGAGGGAATCGTAGGGCAGCTTCTTGCCGAGCACGTCGGACAAGGCCCGCACCACGGCCCATTCCTCGCGCGCGTCGCCGGGCGGGAACGCGGCGCGGTTGGCGATCTGAACGCGGCCTTCGGTGTTGACGTAGATGCCGGTCTTTTCGGTGTAGGCGGCGCCGGGCAGGATGACATCCGCCCGATGCGCGCCACGATCGCCATGGGTGCCGAGATAGACCACGAAAGTACCGTCGGCGACCTTGACCTCGTCGGCGCCGAGCAGAAACAGAACGTCCAGCGTGCCGAAGGTCGTCATCTGGGCGACGTCGAGGCCGCCCTGCCCGGGCGTAAAGCCGATGTCGAGCGCGCCGACGCTGGAGGCCGCGGGGTGCAGCACGGCAAAGCCGTTCCAGCCGTCCCTGACGGCGCCGAGATCGACGGCGAGCTTCGCCGCCTGCGTCACCACGGCGGCGCCATCATGGCGGGCAATCGCCGCGGCACCGACCACAACGATCGGGGCCTTGGCGCCCTTGATGACGTCGGCAAAGGAGTGCTTTCCGGCGGCAAGGTCGGCGAGCGTCTCGGGACCGGCGCCGAGATGCTCGTATCGGTAGGTCAGGTCGGACGGCTCGCCGATCACGCCGATCTTGAGCTGACCGGTGCGCCAGCGCTTGCGGATCCGTGCGTTCAGCACCGCCGCTTCCTTGCGCGGATTGCTGCCGACGATCAGCAGCACGTCGGCCTGATCGAGGCCCGCGATCGTCGGGTTGAAGATGTAGGAGGCGCGACCGGCCACCGGCACGAACGCATCGGTGGCCGCGGTGGCGAGATTGGACGAACCGAGCCGCGCCAACAGGTCCTTGAGCGCGAACATCTCCTCGACCGCGGCTAGGTCGCCGGCGATGGCGCCGATGCGGCGTCCGTCCGAACGGGTAACCCGCGCGGCCACGGCGGCAAAGGCCTCCTGCCACGAGGCCGGCCGCAGCTTGCCGTTGTCGCGGATATAGGGCCGGTCCAGGCGCTGCGTCCGCAGCCCGTCGACGACATGGCGGGTCTTGTCGGAAATCCATTCCTCGTTGACCGCTTCATTGACGCGCGGAAGGATCCGCATCACCTCGCGACCGCGGGTGTCGACCCGGATGTTGGAGCCGAGCGCGTCCATCACGTCGACGGATTGGGTCTTGCCCAGTTCCCAGGGCCGCGCCGCGAACGCATAGGGCTTGGAGGTCAGCGCGCCGACCGGACAGATGTCGACCAGGTTGCCCTGCAATTCCGAACTCAGCGCGCTTTCGAGATAGGTCGTGATCTCCACATCCTCGCCGCGACCGGTGAGACCCATTTCAGGCACCCCGCAGACCTCGGTCGAGAACCGCACGCAGCGGGTGCACTGGATGCAGCGGTTCATCGAGGTCTTGACCAACGCGCCGATATACTTGTCCTCGACCGCACGCTTGTTCTCGGCGAAACGGCTGGTGTCGACGCCGTAGCCCATCGCCTGGTCCTGCAGGTCGCACTCGCCGCCCTGGTCGCAGATCGGACAGTCCAGCGGGTGGTTGATCAGAAGAAATTCCATTACGCCTTCGCGCGCCTTCTTGACCATCGGCGAGCGCGTCGACACCGAGGGCAGTTCGCCATTCGGTCCCGGCCGGCAGTCGCGCACGCCCCAGGCACAGCTCGCCACCGGCTTGGGCGAGCCCTTCACCTCCACCAGACACATGCGGCAGTTGCCGGCGATGGAAAGGCGCTCGTGGTAGCAGAAGCGCGGAATCTCGGCCCCGGCCGCCTCGCACGCCTGCAGCAGCGTGTATTCCGCGGGAACGTCGACTTCCTTGCCATCGATGAGAAGCTTGGTCATGGCCTCACGCGGTCCTTCAGCTTGCTGGCCGCGGCCCCGCCGACGGCCGCCGCAACGATTTGCTGCGCCATTGTTGTCACTCCGCCGCCACCAGCTGCGCCGGATCCAGCACGCCGGCGTCGTCGATGTCCGCCTTGCGCGCGAATTCGTCGATGCGTCGCTCGATCTCGGGCCGGAAGTGCCGGATCAGGCCCTGGATCGGCCACGCCGCGGCGTCTCCGAGCGCGCAAATCGTGTGGCCTTCGACCTGGGTCGTGACCTCGAGCAGCATGCCGATCTCGCGCTTGTGGGCGCGCCCTTCCACCATGCGGCTCATCACCCGCCACATCCAGCCGGTGCCCTCGCGGCACGGCGTGCACTGGCCGCAGCTCTCGTGCTTGTAGAAATAGGACAGCCGCGCGATCGCGGCGATCACGTCGGTCGACTTGTCCATCACGATCACGGCGGCGGTGCCAAGGCCGGATTTCAGGTTGCGCAGGGTATCGAAATCCATACACGCGTCGATGATCTGCTCGGCGGGCAGCAGCGGCACCGACGCGCCACCCGGAATCACCGCCAGCAGATTGTCCCAGCCACCGCGAATGCCGCCGCAGTGGGTCTCGATGAGCTCGCGGAACGTGACGCCCATCGCCTCTTCGACGTTACAGGGTTTCTCGACGTGGCCCGAGATGCAGAACAGCTTGGTGCCGACATTGTTCGGATGGCCGATCGACGAGAACCAGGCCGCACCGCGCCTCAGGATATCCGGCGCCACCGCGATCGACTCGACATTGTTGACCGTGGTCGGGCAGCCATAGAGGCCCATATTCGCCGGGAACGGCGGCTTCAGCCGCGGCTGGCCCTTCTTGCCCTCGAGGCTCTCCAGCAAAGCGGTTTCCTCGCCGCAGATATAGGCGCCGGCGCCGTGGTGGACATAGAGGTCGAACGGGTAACCGTGAACGTTGTCCTTGCCGATCAGCTTCGCCTCGTAGGCCTGATCGACCGCCGCCTGAAGATGCTCGCGCTCGCGGATGAATTCGCCGCGGACGTAGACGTAGCAGACGTGAGCGCCCATCGCCGCGCTGGCGATCAGACAGCCTTCCACCAGAAGATGCGGATCGTGCCGAAGGATCTCGCGGTCCTTGCAGGTGCCCGGCTCGGACTCGTCCGCATTGACCACAAGGTAGTGCGGACGTCCATCCGACTCCTTCGGCATGAACGACCACTTCAGGCCGGTCTGGAAGCCGGCGCCGCCGCGGCCGCGCAGTCCCGACGCCTTCATCTCGTTGACGATCCAGTCGCGCCCCTTGTCGAGAATCGCCTTGGTGCCGTCCCAGGCGCCCCGCGACCGTGCGCCCGCCAGGCCCCAGTCATGGAGGCCGTAGAGATTCCTGAAGATGCGGTCCTTGTCGTCCAGCATCACACCTTATCCTTTAACGTGGTCGGACCGCCGATCGGCGCGGAGAACTGGCGACCGTTTTGCGGCCCCGGCTTCGGTGGACTGCCGCCGGCGAAGCCGTCCAGCACCTTGTTGAAGCTGTCAGGCGTCAGGTCCTCGTAGGTATCCTTCCAGATCTGCACCATCGGCGCGTTGACGCAGGCGCCCAGACACTCGACCTCCTCCCAGCTGAAATTGCCGTCGGTGGAGAGCGCGAAGGGATCGTGGTGAATGCGGTGCTGGCAGGTCTTGATCAACTCGTCGGCGCCGCGCAGCTTGCATGGCGTGGTGCCACAAACCTGGACATGTGCCTTGCGGCCGACCGGCTGCAGCTGGAACATGGTGTAGAAGGTGGCGACTTCGAGCACGCGGATATAGGGCATGCCGAGCAGGTCGGCCACCGCGCGGATCGCCGGCTCCGAGACCCAGTTGTCGTGCTGCTCCTGCACCCTCCACAGAATCGGGATCACCGCGGAGGCCTGTCGTCCTTCCGGAAATTTCGCGATCTGGGCCTTCGCCCAGGCGAGGTTTTCCGCGGTGAACTCGAAGCTCGCGGGCTGCTGCTCTTTCGGTGCCAGGCGGCGAACGGACATGGTCTCAAGTCTCTCGGTGAGCATTGCGTGCGGCGTTCGCGTTCAGGGTGCCGATGTGATTCACCCAGAACGCGCTCGCCGTCGCGAACACGTTGTATCCGACATTGGTCGCGACCTTGATGCGGTCGAGAATCGACATCTGCGTCACCGCTTCGAACTGTCCGCTCGCCGGATCATAGACGAACAGCTTCAGCGGCGTATGGTCGAGAATGTGGCGCGACACGCTGTGGTTGCGGTCGGAGCCGTGCTCCTCGCACAGCAGCATGGTATCGGTCTGCAGCAGGCGCGCGCCGCCCTTGATCGCCTCGATCTCGACGCCCTCGACGTCGAGCTTGACCAGATAGGTACCGTTCGCCGCGATCTTGCCGTCGTCGATGAGGTTGTCGAGCGCGATCACCGGAACGTTCTCGCCGGCGTCGGCGGCGCTGCCGACGATGCTCAACGCCTCATGCTTGGTGCCTGACAGCCGCGCCGTTCCGCGGGTCGAGCCGATCGCGCTCTTGATCGCCTCGAAGCGGTTGCTGTTGAGGCGGGCGTTGTTGGCAAGCTTGGGAAAATTGGCCGAAGAGGGCTCGATCGCGATGACCTTGTGGGAGCCGAACGGCTTGCTCGACGCCAGCACCGACCAGTACCCGTAATTGGCGCCGCAATCGATCAGCACGTAGTTGATATCGCGCGAACCGAGCAGCAACAGCTCGAGCTCGCGCTCGTAGCAGTAATCGACATAGAGCAGCTTGCTCCAGTAGCCGTCGCCATAGGGAAACGCGAACTCAGCATCGGGGTTGAGCCTGATATCGATGTCGCGCTCCGGCAGCGTCTTGCGCAACAGATTGGCGCAGCCGTTGTAGCCGCGGTAGGAGAACAGCGAGGACACCTTGGTCCCGGCAACCAGCGTGAACGCCGCAAAACGCTCCCACACGTTCGTCCCCTCGAGAACGCCCGTCGCCCGGTCGAACCGGATGGGAGCCTGCGCGATCACCTGTCGACCTCGCCGAACACGATGTCGAGCGACCCCAGGATCGCCGACACGTCGGCGAGCAGATGCCCCTTGCTGATGAAGTCCATCGCCTGCAGATGGGCAAAGCCCGGCGCGCGGATCTTGCACTTGTAGGGCTTATTGCTGCCGTCGGCGACCAGATAGACGCCGAATTCGCCCTTCGGCGCCTCCACCGCGGCATAGACCTCGCCGGCGGGAACGTGAAAGCCTTCGGTGTAGAGCTTGAAGTGATGGATCAGAGATTCCATCGACCGCTTCATGTCGCCGCGGC
>JBKQQE010000680.1:0-13502 GCA_052326245.1 Xanthobacteraceae bacterium
GCCGGGCCGCAACGTCATCTCGTTTTCGCTGTGGGGCGACAACCCCTGCTAAAGCTACGGGGCGATGATCAACTACGTGCTGAGCCGCAGCATCTATCCGGACTGGAGCTGCCGCTACTATGTCGACCGCGCGGTGCCGAAGCGCTGCGTCGCCTTCCTCAGGGACAACGGCGCCGACATCCGCGCCATCGAGGACGAGTATCCGGCGGTCGGCCTGTTCCAGCGCTTCCTGGTGATGAACGACGCGGCCGTCGGCCGCTTCCTGGTGCGCGACTGCGACGCCCGGCTGTCGGCTGGGGAGGCGCGCCTGGTCAAGGAGTGGATCGACAGCGGACTGCCGTTCCACGTGGTGCGCGACCACGTGCTGCACAACGAGCTGATGATCGGCTGCACCTGGGGCGGCCGCACCGATTGCGGCATCGACATCGTGGAATTGATGCGGCGCTACTTCACCCAGGGCCCGTCGTCGAAATACGGCCTCGACCAGCGCATGCTCGGCCAGATGCTGTGGCCGCTGATCCGCCACCACACCCTGGTGCACGACAAGTTCTATACGCTCGACGGCGTGCGCACGGTGAAGCTGACCGATCCGAAGAGCCACTACGGCGCCGGCCACCAGAACCTCGAGGCGGTGCTGGAAGAGGTCAAGCGGCTCGGGTTGCCGAAGCTGGAGTGAGGGGACATCGCTCGGTAAGATGGCGTAGGGCGGGTTAGCCGAAGGCGTAACCCGCCACTTGTGGTTGGCAAGATGGCGGATGATGCTGCGCTCATCCGCCCTGCGAGCTACAACCCGTCTGCTCAGTTGAACGGATAGTAACGCAGCGAGAACATGGCGATGTTGTTGTTCGGGTTAAGCCCCTGGTTCGGCGTGCCGGCGCCGGTCGGAGCCCCCTGGAACGCCGTCAGCCTGACGTATTCATACTGGGCGCCGACCCTGATCCGTCCCAGGTTGCCCTTGTAGGCGTCCTGCCACAGCCCGATGGTGAACTCCTGGGTCTTCTGCACGTCGAAGGTGCAGGTGCCCGCGACGATCGGCGTGTTGAAGGCGCCGGCCGAGGCGCCAGTGAAGCTCTGGTTCAAGCACCCGCTGTTGACGAAGTTGGGATTGCCCCAGCCGCCCTGGGTCGCGCCGACGGTCCATGAATTGGCGTAACTCTGGTCCTCGCCGTAATAGGCATAGATGTCGTTGCCCGCGAACGGGTGGGCAATGGCGCCCACCAGGAAACTCAGCTCGGTGACCGGCGTGAGCGAGCCGTTCGCGCCGACCACGGCATCAGGCAGCTGGCTCGAGGTGTAGCGGCCGATGCCCTGGCCGTAGAGGACGCTGCCCTGCAGGTCGACCACCTTCGCAATCACCGGCAGCAACACGTTGCCGCCGACGCCCCAGCCGAAGGTGACCTTCTGCGACCAGCTGTTCGGCGTCGCGGTATTGGCCACCTCGTCGGAGAACCAGCGCTGCAGGCCGAGCACTTCGTAGTGCCCGAACCCCGGATCGAGCGCGAACTTTTCGATGATGTCCGGCGCGACGTCGTTCGAGCAGGAGGTGGTGCCGTTGAGGTGCGACGAACCGGTGCAGGTGTTGTTGATGCTGGTGACGATCGGCGCCGGCGGCGACACCGTGGCCGCACTCGGCGAGCCCGGAAACACCGCGCCGGGTTGCTCGATCGAGAAGCCGAACCAGGCAACCTTGTTCAAGTCCTCGACCACACGGATCTGGGGGTTGCGCAGCCAGTCGAAGCCGACGACGTACTGCGCGTCGATGGTGAGCGGAACGTTTTCATCGTTGGGCAGCATGCCGACCCGGTCCTGGGTCAGAAGGCTCCACGTCTGACCCGCCGCAATGTGCAGGTGGTAGGTGTCGTTGTCGTACTGCGCGAAGGCCTGGCGAATGCGCGGCGTGAAGCTGTTGCTCTCGCGGTTGTTGGCGTCGGTCGAGGCGCCGAGGAAGTCCATTTCGTAGTAGCCCTTCAGGTGCTGGTTCGGGTCGATGTCGCCCGTCGCCTTCAGGGCGATCCGGCTCTGCTGCGCGCTGAACCGGGCCTCGTGTTCGTTCCACAGTGCCGAATTCTGCAGCGGAATGCCCGGGCTGCCGAACGGCGGATCGCTGGCGCCGTTCGAAACTTCGCTGTGCTCGCGCCACGCACCTTCCATCGCGATGAAGGAGCCGGCCATCGAGAGATGCACGCTGTCGAACCAGGCTGGCATGGCCTTGGTGGGCATCGCCATGCCGCCGTTCGCGGACGCGTTCAAGATCGCTGGCGAAACCGTGCCGGCCCGCTGCGCGTTGGCCGCAGACTGCTGCGCCGGCGCGGCCTGCGGCCTCATCGCCTGTTTCTTCGTCTGCGCCAGTTCCCGCTGCATGGCGTCCAACTGGGCCTTCATGGCGGTGATCTGCCGCTGCAGTTGTTCCTCGTCGGCACGGGCCGGCGCAATTGCAAGGCAAGACGCTGCAAGCGCCGAACTGAAAAGAAAGCAACTGAGTCTTCGCCTGATCGCGATATCCATGGCGCACCTGTCGACGGTTGACGCTATGGCACGCTAATTTTCGCATTTGACAGTTCGATTACAAGATGCCCCCGGGTTCCCTCGCCAGTGGTGTATTTCCTCTAAAACAATTTTTATTAAAACGAATTTTATATTGGAACCAGGCTGGTCGAAACGTTCCTGAACCTCGCTCGTCTGCAAGTGCGGAACATCGAGCGAGATTGCACGCGCAGCGGGTGCGAGTTCTTGACGAGAATTTGAAATGAGCGCGCGCTGAACTCCCTGCAGCGCGAATGGGTGAGGCCACGATCCTGCTCGCGCCGATCAGGCTTGTCGCCAGGCGCGCCGCACGCGGTTGCTCACTGAATGTCGCGATATTGATTGGGACACGCGCTGGTCGGCAGGTCGCACGATTCGCCGAGAATCCCGACCCCGGGGACGAACGTATAACCCGGCGTTCGGATCGCGTCGGGCGGAACGCGCGACAGGAACCCGTATTCCGGCCGGTAAGGAAGCGCCTTGGCTTGCGCGCCGTCATGCCATCGATGGGCCGCGTCAAGCGCGTGCTGATGATGAACCCGATGCGACCTTGGATGTTTGTCGCCATTTGCGGCCGTGGCCGCCGGCGAACCGAGCGAGGCGGCGAGCGCTGCAGTGGTGAGACCGACTGCAAGCGTCGCGCGGATCTTTATCGAGCCGATGTTGAATAGCATGTCGGACGCGCTGTTGTTCGGGAACCGGCCCTTGGAATCCGATCAAGCGCCCCGAACAAGGTCGGTTCCAGAGCCGCTCGATCACATCTTTGCAACCGCTGCAGCGGAAGTGCATGTCTCGCCGGGATGCCGACGCCGCGGCCCGCAATCTCGCCAGCCTGCCCGAACTGCGCGATCGCTGCGTGCGCGTCTGTGCCGCGCCTCAGGCCGCCGCGGTCTCCAACGCCGCCGGCACGGCGGGGGCGGGCATTGCCTGGCCCGGCGCCAGCGCCGGCGCGTCGGCGCAGACGGGCACCGCGCCCGCGGCCTGCGGCATCGCGGCCTGCGCGATCATGCGCTCGACCTCGGCGATCGGCATCGGCTGGCCGAACAGATAGCCCTGCACGCTCGGACAGTCCTCATCGCGCAGGAAGGCGAGATGCGCTTCGGTCTCGACGCCTTCTGCCAGCACCGGAATGCGCAGGCTCTTGCCGAGCAGTAGCGTTGCCTTGACGATCGCCGCGGAGTGGGCGTTGCTGGCGACGCTCTGGATGAAGCTGCGGTCGACCTTGATCTTGTCGAAGGGGAAGTTCTGCAGCGTCGACAGCGACGAATAGCCGGTGCCGAAATCGTCCATCGCAACGGTGACGCCGATCGATTTCAGCGCCATCATCACCTGCAGCGCATGCTGCTGGTCGGCGATGATGCCGCTTTCGGTCAGTTCGATCTCGAGGCGATGCGGCGCCAGTCCGGTTTCTTCCAGGATCTGCGGCACGCGCCTGGGCAGGTCGCCGCGGGTGAGCTGCAGGGTGGCGACGTTGACGGCGATCCTGTAGGGCCTGGGCCATTTCGCGGCGGCGGCGCAGGCGGTGCGCATCACCCAGTCGCCGATCTCGATGATCTGGCCGGTCTCCTCGGCGATGGGAATGAATTCGGCGGGCGAGACCCGCCCTCGCTCCGGATGATTCCAGCGCAGCAGCGCCTCGAAGCCGACGATCTCGCCGGTGCGGGTGTCGTTCTGCGCCTGGTAGTGCAGCTCGAACTGGTTGTCCGCCACCGCGCGCTTGAGGTCGATGGCGAGCGCGGCGCGCGACCGGCTGGCCTCGTCCATGTCGGGTTCGTAGGTGCAGATCTTGCCGCGCCCGAGGCCCTTGGCGCGGTACATCGCCAGGTCGGCGCGCGAGGCGATCAGTTCGGCGTCGTCGCCGTGCTCCGGAAACATCGCAATGCCGATGCTGCAGCCGACCGACAGCTTCTGGTTCTGCCACTCGACCGGCTCGAGGATCAGTTCACGCAGCCGGCGGGCGAATTTGACGGCGTCGCCGCGCGCGAAGACGTCCTGCTTGACCGCGACGAATTCGTCGCCGCCGATCCGGGCAATGAGTTCCTGCGGCCCCAGCGTCGCCGAGACCTTGTTGGCGATGGCGCGCAGCACCGCGTCGCCGGCGCCGTGGCCGTGAACGTCGTTGACGTCCTTGAAGCGGTCGAGATCGATGACGAGCACCGCGACCCGCGCGCTGTCGTCGCCGTCGCGGTTCAGCAGGCCGTCGAGCCGCAGCGTCAGCTGATGGCGGTTGGGCAGGCCGGTGAGGGGATCGTGCATGGCCATGCGCTGAAAGTTGTCGGAGGCCTCGCGCGCGGCGGCGAGGTCGATGGTGTAGGCCGAACCGCCCATGATCATGATCAGCGCGATCGCAACCAGCACGCCGCTGATCATGAAGCCGTCGGACAGCGCCTGCGGCGGGATCGCGATCCCGCTCATCGGCACCACGGTCATCGCCGCCATGCCGGTGAAGTGGGTGAGCACGATCGCTAGCACCATCGCCAGCGTGCCGCCGTAGCGGCAGAAGCGCGTCACCGGGCGGGCGATCCGGTTGCAGGCGATCACGCCGAAGGCCGCCCCGAGCACGACCGACCACGCCACCAGCGCCCGGTCCCAGATCACGACGCCGGGAATCTGGAATGCCGACATGCCGCAATAGTGCATCGCGGCGATGCCGAGGCCGAACACCGCGCCGCCGACCTCGACCATGGGTCCGAGCTTGCCGCGCGTGGTCAATGCAAATCCCAGCAGAGAAACCGCGACGACGATGCCGAGCGAGAGGAAGGTGAACGCCGGCTCGAAGGCGCGTTCGATGGGAACCTTGTAGCCGAGCATGGCGGCGAAATGGGTGGTCCAGATCGTGCCACCCGCCACCAGCCCGGCGAGAAACAGCAGATGCAGCTGGCGCGCGCCGCTGTTGCGCCGCGCCCGGCTCAATAGCCGCATCGAAAGGTTGGAACCGGCCATGCAAATCAGCGCGGCAACGGCGACATAGCGAAGGTCGTGTTCCACGGCGAGGCAGGAAAGCACAGTCAGCATCGGCGGCTCCGGGGTTCCCCCGATCGCTATACCGGCAGGGCAAACATCAGGTTTATCGCTCGACGCGCGCCTTGCGGAGTGGTTAACGCAGTTTCAACTGGAACCCGAACGAGGCGGGTTCCATTCCAACGGGCTCCGGATTCGCCGCGCTGAGCGGGCATGGTCGCTGGTCTGCATTCTCTTTCACGTCGCAACGGAGAAAAAAAGCAACCATAGAATTATCTGGTGCCGCCGTCGCTCTCGCGTGTGGAAAGGCCGCGCCACCGGTATCATGCCGCCATTGTGGCGGGCAATTGTCGACGCGCTGAGCGTGCATCGTTGACTTGTTTCGATTTGAAGTATTGAATTTTTTCAAGATGATTCGCGTGATGGCCTTGCCGCCGAAGCCGAAAATGTCAACGAAGACGCGTTCGGCAAACTCATTCGGATGGCAGCAAGGGTTGCGCTTGCCCTGGACGGTTCACCGACGCTTTTCATTGTTTGCGCTGGTCGGCAGCTGAATCAACCGACGCGGGATCAGGAACCGCGTTACAGGTTGGTCTGAAGTTCTGCCTCACTGCAAAACCGTGTTTGCAGCGAGACACTGCACGAAGCGAACACAGGCCACGACCTATTGTCGGCGACATCAATTGGGCTGGAGTCTGTCTGGGCGCGCGAGCCATCCAGACGGATGATGGGGCGTTGCGCGCCGGTCGCCTCAAAAGAAGAGCGTGGATCGTCCGGTCACCGACGGCTGCCGAAGCGGACGAGGACCGGGTCAAGACTGGGGACTGGCCATGGATCGATGGATCGCAACGCTCGCGACCCGCTTCGCAAGCTTCGCGGCGCGATTGAAAAGCCGCATTGTGGGCGGAACGCGCGCGGTCGGTGCCGCGGCGCTGAGCGCGGCCGATAGAACCGACAGGAAACGGCTGCGCGTACAGGCGGAGTCCTATGCGGCCATCGTCGAAACCGCGGTCGACGCGATCATCGTGGCCGACCGGTTCGGCCAGATCCGCTCGTTCAATCACGCCGCCGAAACCATTTTCGGCTACAGCGCCGCCGAGGTGGTCGGCACCAATCTGCGGGCGCTGATGCCCGAACCCGACCGCAGCAACCACGACGGCTACCTCGAAGCCTATCGCAGCACCGGGGTGCGCAAGATCATCGGCATCGGCCGCGAGGTCGAGGGCCGGCGCAAGGACGGGTCGCGCGTGGCGCTGGAACTGTCGATCGCCGAATGGCGCGATATCGATGGCCAGCAGTGCTTCACCGGCATCATGCGCGACGTCACCATGCGCAAACTGCAGGAACGCGAGCTGCAGGCCGCGGTTGCCGCCGCGCAGCAGGCTCGGGCCGAGGCCGAGGCCGCGATCGCCGCCGCGCAGCAGGCGCGGGCAGATGCCGAGGCCGCCAACGTCGCCAAGACCGAATTCCTGGCGGTGATGAGCCACGAGATCCGCACGCCGCTGACCAGCATCTCCGGCTTCGTCGACCTGTTGTCGTCGGCCGGCCGGCTCACCAGCAAGCAGCGCCGCTACGTCGAACTGGTGCGGGCCGCCAATTCGGCGCTGCTCACCATCGTCAACGACATCCTCGATTTCTCGAAGGTCGAGGCCGGCCTGCTCACGCTGGAGCCGCAGGCGTTCTCGCCGACCGCGCTGGTTCACGACACGGTCGAGATCATTCGCCCGGTCGCGCTTGAAAAGAGGATCCTGCTGAAGTTCAACGTCGAGCCCGGCGTGGCGCCGTGGCTGATGGGCGACGCCGCCCGGCTGCGCCAGGTCCTGCTCAACCTGCTCAACAACGCGGTCAAGTTCACCGAGGCGGGCTGGATCGGAGTGTCCGTGCGCCCGGACACCGGCGACCGCCGCCGGCAGATGGTCCGCTTCTCGGTCAGCGACACCGGCATCGGCATCCCGCGCGAGCATCACCACCGCCTGTTCAAGCAGTTCTCGCAGACCGACGGGTCGATCAGCCGGCGGTTCGGCGGCACCGGGCTCGGGCTCGCGATCTGCAAGCGGCTGGTGGAGCTGATGGGCGGCAAGATCGATGTCGTCAGCGACACCGGCAAGGGCACCACGCTGTCGTTCTCCGCCGAGCTGCCCCCGGCGGCGGCGCCGGAACAGGAGATGGTGCCGACGCCGACGGCCGAGGCCACCGACGGCAGGATGGGGCGGATCCTGCTGGTCGACGACCTGGAATCCAACCGCGAGATCGTCGACGCCTATCTGCGCGACGCCGGCTACCGCGTCGAGGCGGCGGCCAGCGCCGCCGACGCCATTCGCATGCTGCAGCAGGAGAGCTTCGATCTGGTGCTGATGGATATCCAGATGCCGGCGATGGACGGCGTCACCGCGACCAGGCAGATCCGCGCGCTGCCGGCGCCGCTGAAGGACATTCCGGTGATCGCGATGACCGGAAACGTGCTGCCGCAGCAGGTGCGTTCGTTCCTGGCCGCCGGCATGAACGACCATGTCGGCAAGCCGATCGAGCGCGCGCAGCTCTACGCCAAGGTCTGGTGTTGGCTGCCGCGCGGCGAGCGCGCCAGCAGCTCGATCGATCCGGCGGAATTCAACTACGCCAAGTTCAACGAGCTGATCGACAATCTCGGCGTGCAGCGGGTCGAGCGCACGATCTACAAGTTCGTCGCCTACCTGGAAAGCTGCTTCAAGTCCACACCCGAGGTCGCCAAGCGCGAGGCGCATGACCTCATCAACAGCGCCGGCGTGCTCGGCTTCGACAGCCTGGTCGAACTGTGCCAGCAGGTCGGGCAGGTCGACGACGCCGACGACGCCCGCCTGAGCGAGATGTTCGCCGACCTGCGGCAGTCGCAGATCAAGGCGCTGGGCATCTGCAGCGACCTGCTGCTTCCGAAACTCGGCGTGCCGTCGCTGCGCCGGAGCGCCTGACGCGGCGGGGCCGTCAGGCGACGCCGCGGCGCGGCGCATCCGCCGCGGGCGACGGTGTGGCCGGCGCGAACGGGCGCGGCGCCGCCACCGCATAGCCCTGGGCGTTGTCGACGCCGATGGCGCGCAGCGCGTCGAGCACGTCGGTGTTCTCGACGAATTCGGCGATGGTCTTCTTGCCGGTCACCTTGCCGACATGGTTGATCATCTCGACCATGGCGCGGTTGAGCGGATCGTCCAGCATCTCGGTGACGAAGCAGCCGTCGATTTTCAGGTAGTCCACCGGCATGTATTTCAGGTAGCTGAACGACGACATGCCGCCGCCGAAATCGTCGAGCGCGACGCGGCAGCCCAGCGTCTGCAGCGCCCGGATGAAGTTGCAGGCGCTGGCGACGTTGCCGATCGCCTTGGACTCGGAGATCTCGAAGCAGATCATCGATGGGCGGACGCCGCTGCGGCGCAGCTGCTCGGCGACGTAGTCGACGAAGCTGTCGTCGCCGAACGTGGTGCCGCCGAGATTGATCGAGAAGGTCGCGATGTCGCCGGCGTCGGTGCTCGCCAGGCCGGCCGCGATGGCGTCGAATGCATGGCGGACGACCCAGCGGTCGATCAGCGGCATCAGGCCGTAGCGCTCCGCCGCCGGCAGGAAATCCGCGGGCAGCATCAGCCGGCCGTCGGCGTCGCGCAGCCGCAGCAGCAGCTCGATATGCCGGCCCGCGCCGTCGGGCGCGGCCGCGCCGTTCAGCGCGACGATCTCCTGGGCATCGAAGCAGAACTGATCGTGTTCCAGCGCCTCGTGGATGCGGTACAGCCACGCCATCTCGCCGACCCGCTGCACCAGGTCGACGTCATCGGGCCGGTGGACCTGAAGCCGGTTGCGGCCGTGTTCCTTGGCCGCGTAGCAGGCGACGTCGGCCATCCGCAGCGCGTTCTCGACCGACAGCTCCGGACGGGACAGGCAGACCAGCCCGATGCTCGCCGTGACTTTGAAGCTGCGCCCGCCCCAGACGAACTGCAGGTCGTCGATGGTGCGGCGCAACTGCTCGCCGGTGCGGGCGGCGTCGTCGGGCGAGCAGTTCTGCAGCAGCATGGCGAATTCGTCGCCGCCGAACCGCGAGATCACGTCGGCCTCCCCGGCCTCGCCGTCCAGCACCGCGGCGACTTCTCGCAGCAGCGCGTCGCCGGCAGCGTGGCCGCAGGTATCGTTGACGATCTTGAACTGGTCGAGATCGAGGAACATCAGCGCGTGTTCGACGCGGCCGTCGTCGATCCGGGACAGTGCGTCGCCGAGCTGGTGTTCGAATTCGCGGCGGTTGACCAGGCCGGTCAGGGTGTCGTGGGACGCCTGCCAGGACAGCCGCGCAATGTACTCGTACTCGTCGGACATGTCGTGGATGACCACCACCATTCCCGACGGCGCGCCGTCGAACGCGAGCTCGGCGCCGACCACCGACACCGGGGTCGCGCGATCGGCGTGGCGCAGCACCAGCTTGGGCCGCGCGCCGGTCTTGCCGGCGCCGGCCGCGTCGATCCGTCCCGGCGCAATTGGCTGTTCGCGCCCGCTGTCCTGATCGATCAAGGTCAGGAGCGACGACAGCGGCCGCCCGCGCGCGGCCTCGAGCCGGCAGGCGATCATGCGCTCGGCGGCCTGGTTCATGTAGTCGACGCGGCCATCGCCGTCGGTGGAGAGCACCGCGTCGCCGATCGACGCCAGCGTGGTCTGGGCGCGCAGTTTTTCGTTGTGCAGTGCCTGTTCGAACTGGCGGCGTTGCGTCCCGAACCGGCGGGTGTGCCAGACCATCAGCGAGATCAAGGCCGCTGCCGTGACCAGGTTGCCGAGCGACAAGAGCAGCTTGATCGCGCGCGAGCCGGCGCCGAGCGCGGCCGAGAACGCCTCCGCCCGCGGCGTGAGGCGGCTGTTGATGTCGTTGAGCTGGTGCTTGAAGATGTCGGCCTGCGCTGCGGTCAGCGGCCCGGCGGACATCTTGCCACGGATCGCTTCGCCGGCGGCGGTGAGTTCGCGCAGGGACGGGTCGGTCGCCACCCACTGCTCGATCGCGGTCGCCATGTAGCTGACGCGGTGGAAATAGCGATACAGCCAGATCAGGTCGGGAATATCGGCGGGATGGTTGCCGCCACGCAGGAAGCCGTCGCGCGCGGCCGCCAGGTCCTGCGGCTCTGCCTCCAGCGCGCGGCGGGCCGCGAGATCGCCCAGCGGAACGGCGATCGCCTTCTCGTAGCGCTCGATGGAGAGCGGATTGCCGGTCGCCAGATAATGATCGAGATAGTGAACGGCGTCCTTCTGCGCCCGCGACCAGATCGCCTCGCCGCTGACATAGGCGCGCACCGCGCTCAGCATGTCGAGGCTGATCCCCGCGAGCAATGCCTGCGCCAGGGCCATGATCACGAACGGCACCACCAGCCGGTCGAACTTCAACAGGGGAGACGTGGCGAAGAATTCTGAGAGACGCCGCATGACCGTCTGAACTCGCAAAGCTTCCGCGCGATATGTCAATACTCCAACCAGCAAACGTACCGATCGCGCGGATTCATATCTGTGGCATCATGTGGGGCGGGGCTTAACGGCGGCTCAATCGGGCGCGCCGGAGATCGACAACCGGCGGGGTCGGTAAATTCGGGGTAAATCGCCAATCGTGGGTTTGCATAAAAACATGATGTGGCCGCCGCTCCTTGCGTGCGGGGTGTTCGGATACTCCGGATCGTGGAGGTCGGGTTACCATCGCGCGGTATCGTGCGACCGTCGTCATCGCGAGACGGCGTCTCGACCCGTCAAGCCGCATTTGGGAATTCGGCGGCCACGCTGCGGGGACAAAGTTCGTGAGGCGCTCGCCGCGGCTTCTTTGACGACGAAAAGCAGGCACTAGTCCAGCACCGGCGGTCGCGCCAGCCCCATCTTCTGCAGCTGCCCGGCAAGCTCCTGCAGCCGGCTCTCGCGGTAGGCGGCGACGTCGAGCCCGGCATAGTCGAGAAATCCCTGACCGGTGCGCAGGCCGACGCGGCCTTCCGCCATGTTGCGCGCGATGATGGCGGGCGCGGCATAGCGCGCGTCGCCGAGCGCGCCTTCGAGATAGCGGCTGGCATAATACAGGATGTCGCCGCCCCAGTCGATGAATTCGAGCAGGCCGAGCACGGCGAAGCGGAAGCCGAAACCGTATTTGATCGCCTTGTCGATGTCGGCGGCGCTGGCCACGCCTTCCTCGACCATGCGGGCGGCTTCGTTCATGGCCAGCGCCTGGATCCGCGGCACGATGTAGCCGGGGCGCGCCGCGCAGGCGACCGGCACCTTGCCGATCGATTCCAGCATCGCGGTGAGCCGCGCGGTGACCTCGGGCGCGGTGCGGCTACCCGGCGACAGTTCCACCAGCGGCACCAGATGCGCCGGGTTGAGCCAGTGCGCGTTGAGGAAGCGCTCCGGCCGATCGACCGCGCCGGACAGCTCGTCGACCAGGATGGTCGACGTGGTCGAGGCGATGATCGGCGCGGGGCCGGCGAGCCGCGCCGCCCGCGCCAGCGCCGCGCGCTTGAGTTCGGGCACCTCGGGCACGCCCTCGAAGATCACCGCGGCGGCGCGAAGCGCGGCTTCCGCATCGGCTTCGGCGACGACGCTGACGCGGGCCATCAGCCGGTCGATGTCCGCAGGCTTGAGCGCGTTGAGCCGGCCGAAGCTCTCGAGCGTTCGCCGGATCTCGGAAGTCGCGTCGTCGCGCAGCGCGGCGAACGCATCCGGCGCGCGCGGCTTGAAATCGACGATGCTGACGCCATGCCCGGCATAGGCGAAGGCGACCGCGATGCCGCGCCCCATGCGGCCGGCGCCGAGGCAGGCGACGGCGGGCCGCGCCGCGGCGCTCATCGGACGCCCTCGCGCAGCAGCGTCTGCAGCGCCTTGCGGTCGAGGTCGCCGAGGCCGAGCGTTGCCAGCGTGCGTCCGCCAGCGAGAAAATCCTCGCCGCAGATCGCCCCGCCGATGGCGAGGAAGGAAAACGCCAGCGGCGCCGGCACGTCGGCGAGCCGCGCCGCGGAGACCAGGAACGACAGGCCGACGCGCAAATCCTCGCGCATGTAGCGGTGTTCGGCGAGCACCAGGCGCTCCCGCCAGTCGCCGGAATCGGTCAGCCGGTCATGCGAGCCGCGGCCGTACATCCATTCCTCGCCTTCCCTGGCGTAATGGTCGGCGAGCGGAAAGTGCGGCGCGTCGTAGCCGAGATGTTCGCGGATCGCGATGCGCTCGGCGTCGAGCGCTTCGGTGACGCGGCGGATCGCGGGTTGCGTGCCCTCCTTGTGGATGTCCCAGCGCTCGAAATGCTCGATCGGCCCGGCGTTCATCACGATCAGCGGCGGATGGATGATCGGCCCCGCATTCATCAGCGCGGCGGACAGCACGTCGCCGCACGGCTCGATGGCGCCGGGAAAGGCGTCGGCGATGACGTCCAGCGCCCGGTCGGCCTCGGCGAGCGGAAACACCCCGGTCGGCAGCCGCTTGGCGCGGATCGTGATCGCGACCTCGAACGGGCCGTGCTTGCGCGCCAGCCACGGCAGCGTGCCGGTCTCGGCGAAGGCGGCGCGGGCGCGGTTGCCGGCGTCATGCGCCGCCCTGGCGAAGATGTAGGAGCCGAACGTGCCCGGCGGCAGGAACACGACCTGGCCGTCGGCAAGGTGCGGCGCCAGCAGCGCCGCGATCTCGGCCTGCGCGAAGGCCGGCGCCGGGCACAAGATCAGTTCGGCGCCGCGCACCGCCTCAGCGATGGCGGCGGTCACCAGCGCCAGCGCGACGTCGTGGCGGCCGCGCGCGTCCTTCACCACGATCCGCGCGCCGGCGGCATTGTGGCGGCGAACCATCTCCGCGTCACGCCGCCACAGCCGCACCTCGTGGCCCTGCATCGCGAAATCGCCCGCCGCCGCGAACGAGCCGTTGCCTCCGCCGAGAACCGCAATCTTCACGCTACTTCTCCTGTTGCTCGCGCTCTTGGATCTGCCGGGCGGGTGCCATTCGTTCCATCGTCACCCGCGGGCTTGACCACCGCAAGTCGGGCTTGCCCGACTTGCGTTATTTAAGAC
>JBKQQE010000681.1:0-2573 GCA_052326245.1 Xanthobacteraceae bacterium
TTTTTGCCGCGCTTCGTCTCGCACCATCGGGGCGCGGGCGCTGCATCGCCCATGTACGTGTACCGCTACGATGTGATGCGCGAATTTCTCGAGAAATGCCGCGGCTGGGACGGCGACCGCCACGAGGCGCTGATGGTCGAGTATGTCAACCCCACGACCGGCCAGCCGGTCTACAAGACCATGACCTTTTTCATGCAGATGCTGCGTCCCGGGGAGCGCACGCTGCCGTTGAAACAGAGCGCAAACCTGGTTGTCTCGCCATTCGAGGGCGGCGGCTACAGCATGATCGGCGATGAGCGCGTGGACTGGGAGCCTTACGACACCGTCGTCGTTCCCGGCGGAACGTGGTGCGAGCACGTCAATGGGTCCGACAAGCAACCGGCGATTCTGTTCGTGGCGAGCGATGAGCCCACCCTCAAGGCATTATCCTTCTATCAAAAGCATGGCAAGAATGACAACGGCGACATCATCCGGCTCGCTTAAGGTCCGGCACGCCGCCGTACGAAGCCCAAGCGTATCGGTTCAAGGGTAATGGCACGGTCCAAAAACACGCGGCTGGTGGCGCATATCGACTGTCCCGGCGGCGGGCAAGTCTGGGTCGACGGTACGACGCTCTACATCGGCCATATGCGCGAGCCGACCGGGACGAGCATCGTCGACGTGGCGGACCCGAAGAACCCGACGCTGCTGGCGCGCATCAATCTGCCCGCCGGCTGGCATTCGCACAAGGTGCGGGTCGCCAACGGCATCATGGTCGTGAATCACGAACGTCAGGGCAAGGACGGCGATGCGTCCTTCGGCGGCGGTCTCGGCATTTACGACGTCTCGACTCCGGCGCAGCCGCAGTTGCTCTGCAAATGGCGTACCCAGGGAAAAGGCGTCCACCGCTACGATTTCGACGGTCGCTATGCGTATATTTCGCCCACCGCCGAAGGCTACGTCGGCAATATCATGATGATCCTCGACCTGAAGGATCCGGCCCGCCCCGAGGAGGTCGGGCGTTGGTGGATTCCGGGGCAATGGCAGGCGGGCGGCGAACCTTATCCGTGGGACAACGGACCGGCGCCGCGCTGCCACCATCCGTTGCGCATGGGCGAGCGGCTGTATGTCAGCTATTGGCATCACGGCTACCACATTCTCGACATCGCCGACATCCGTAAGCCGAAGCTCATTGCGAGCGGCAATACCTCGCCTGCGTTTCCTCATCCGACGCATACGTGTCTGCCCATTCCGCAGACACTCAAGGGCCGCAAGGTCATGGTGGTCGCCGATGAGGACGTCGCCAAGCTTTGGCCGTCGGCGCCCGCGTTCACGTGGATCTATGACATTACCAACGAGCGCTGCCCCGTGCCGATCTCGACGTTCCAGGTGGAAGGACTGGATACCGATGGCGCACCGCAGCCGCCGATGATGGGCTGCCATCAGCCCTCCGAGCGCTTCAAGGGGTCCATCATCCCGTTCGCGTGGTTCGCGAAAGGATTGCGGATTCTGGATATCGCCGATCCGTTCGCCCCGCGCGAGGTGGCGTACTACGAACCGGATGCGCCGCAGGGGTTCGCGCTCGCCTCCTCCAACGACGTCACGATCGACGATCGCGGTCTGTGCTACCTGATCGACCGCCAACGCGGCGTCGACATCATCGAAACTTCGGTACTTTGAACAAATAGGATGGCAGGCTCTTAAGTGAACGACAAGATCATCACGATCGGCAAGCGAAACCCGAATCTGCCGTTCCACCCCGGGGTTCGTGCGGGCGACTTCATTTACATTTCGGGACAGGTTGCCAAGGACGAGAACGGCAACATGTGCAGCGGCAATATCGAGGATGAGACGCGCTGGACCATCGAGAGCATGCGCCGGATTCTGCATCTCGATGGTGCGGACTTGGGCGACGTCGTCAAAGTCACGGTGTACCTCGCCGATGCGCGCAATTTCGGGCGCTACAACAAGGTCTTCGCCGAGTACTTCCCGGACGGCCGGATTTCGCGAACCACGGTCGAAGCCCGCGCAGTGATCGAATGCAAGATCGAAATGGACGCGGTTGCCTACAAGCCGCGTGGTTGAATGATTTCAAGGCTAGGCCGCGGTGCCGGAGAGAAGAGCATGGTGAAGATTCTTGGTCGTAGCACGTCGGGAAATGTGCAAAAGGTCGTCTGGTTGCTGGAGGAGTTGGGACAGCCCTACACCCGGGAGGACTACGGCCGGCAATTCAACAATACCCAGACCGAGGCCTATCTGAGTCTCAATCCCACCGGCAAGGTGCCGACGCTGGTGGATGGCGACGTGGCCGTGTGGGAATCGAACACGATTCTGCGCTACCTATGCAGCAAGTCGGCCGGCGGCGCTGCGCTCCATCCCACCGAACCTGCGGCGCGCAGCCAGGTCGAGCGCTGGATGGATTGGCAGCTCGCGTCGCTGAATGGACCCTACCTCGGGGTCTTCAAGGAGTCCAGGAAGAAGGAGGAAGAACGCGCCGCCAGCTTCGCTGCCGACACCAAGGAGTTGGCCGCGCAACTCGAACTCCTCGAGAAGGGCACGGCCGGGCGCCCCTGGATCGCGGGAGCGAATTTTTC
>JBKQQE010000682.1:0-4386 GCA_052326245.1 Xanthobacteraceae bacterium
GGACGCACAATCATATCGTCCAGCTGCCGGGCTTCTTCATCGAGATCCTTACGCTCGCGGAGCCGGGCAAGCTGGGCGGCGATGGCCTCTCGCTGCAGTTCGGGGCCTTCAACCGTGATGCGATTGCCCGCGGCGACGGCTTTTCGATGTTGATGCTGGAGAGTTCCGATATCGAAGAGGATGCGCTGGACTTCGCCCGCAGCGGCATCAGTTGTTCCCCTGTGCTGCCGTTCTCGCGCGCGGCAACGCTGGCAGACGGATCTTCGACCACGGTTGGTTTCTCGCTGGTGTTCGCGCGCGCCGCCGCGTCTCCTCATGCCGGATTCGCGCTGTGCCAGCAGCGCAACCCACTGGCATTCTGGAACCCGGCGTTCCAGGCCCATGACAACGGCGCAAGCGGCGTCGCCGGCGTCGCACTCGTCGCCGATGAACCAGCCGCATATCGACCGTTCTTGTCCGCCTTCACCGGCGTTCAGCAACTGGTCACGACGCCCGCCGGCATCGCCGCGCGGACCCCGCGCGGGGTGGTTGAGATCATGGACGCGGCGGCGTTCCGCGATCGCTTCGGAGTGACGCCGCGGACGACGGCAAGCGGCCTTGGGCTCGCCGGATTGAGGGTGACCGTGCGCGACCTCGATCGGCTGCAGGGGTTTTTGAAGGGGAACGCGATCGACGCGCTGCATCGCGCCGGCGCATTGGTGGTGCCGCCGATCTCAGCTTTTGGCGCAACCTTGATATTCGAAGGTTGAACCGGCGGATTTCGCCCGGCATGGTGGCCCGGCACTGCTGAAGCGAAGTGGACGCAATGGAAGGAACATCTCGTTGAGCGCGGCCATCGTACCCATGCCGGTCGTCAGTGTCGGCCCGGTCAAGTTCGGCAATGCCCTGCCGTTGTCGATCATCGCCGGTCCGTGCGTGCTGGAGAGCCGGGCCCACGCGCTTGAGGTCGCCGCCGCGTTGAAGGAGATCGCAGCGCGGCTCGGTGTCGGGCTCGTCTACAAGACGTCGTTCGACAAGGCTAACCGCACCAGCCTGACCGGCGCGCGTGGCCTCGGTCTCGACGAAGCGCTTCCCATTTTTGCCGAGATCCGGTCATCGCTCGGCCTGCCGGTGCTGACCGACGTCCACGAAAGCCAGCAGTGCGAGCGGGTCGCCCAGGCGGTGGACGTCCTGCAGATTCCGGCCTTCCTGTGCCGGCAGACCGACCTGCTGCTGGCCGCGGCGGCGACCGGCAAGGTGGTAAACGTCAAGAAGGGCCAGTTCCTCGCTCCCTGGGATATGACCAACGTGGTGGCCAAGCTGACCCAGGGCGGCAATCGCGCCGTCATGGTCACCGAGCGCGGGGTGTCGTTCGGCTACAATACGCTGGTGTCCGACATGCGCGCGCTTCCGATCCTGGCGCGCACCACCGGCGCCCCGGTCATCTTCGATGCCACCCATTCGGTGCAGCAGCCCGGCGGCAAGGGCAGTTCCTCCGGGGGCGAGCGGGAGTTTGTTCCGGTGCTGGCACGTGCGGCGGTGGCCGTCGGCGTGGCAGGGGTGTTCATCGAGACCCACCCCGACCCCGATCACGCCCCCTCCGATGGTCCGAATATGGTGCCGCTCAAGGAGTTCGAGGCATTGCTGGCCACGCTGCTGGCGTTTGACCAGCTTGCCAAGCGCAAGTCCTGAACGGCAATCCTCAGCCGCGGCCGCGGTAGGGGGCAACCCCCTGGTCGGGCAGCCAGAGGCCCTTGGGGGGGCGACCAATCTGCCAGAACACGTCGATCGGGATGCCGCCGCGCGGATACCAGTAGCCGCCGATCCGCAGGAACCGCGGCTTGATTTCGCGGTTCAGGCGCTTGCCGATCGAGACCGTGCAATCCTCGTGAAAGCCTCCGTGGTTGCGGAAGCTCGACAGATAGAGCTTGAGCGACTTCGATTCCACGAGCCACTGGCCGGGAACATAGTCGATCACCAGGTGCGCGAAATCAGGCTGGCCGGTGATGGGGCACAGCGTGGTGAATTCGGGGGCCGTGAAGCGCACCAGGTACGCGTCGCCGCGCTGGGGATTGGGGACGCGGTCGATCCTGGCCTCGTCGGGCGAGGCGGGGAGCTTGACGGATTGGCCCAGCTGCAGGCCGGGAGTTGAAGCGCGCTGTCGTGGCATGGTGACGGTCTCCGGAGCGCCGAGTGATAGCCAATCCGCACCGGGAGGTCACTATGTGCCCCGTTGGGACGGCGCGGGCGTCCCGCAGGCCGTTGAGGCGACCGGCGAGGGGGACCGGTTCGGCCTTTTCCGGCTGCGGCGCATCCTGTAGAAGCACCCCGACCTCAGCATCCGCAGCGACAAAGGGACCTCCATGACCGCCATCGTCGACATTATCGGCCGCGAAATCCTCGACAGCCGAGGCAATCCCACCGTTGAGGTTGACGTGGTCCTGGAAGACGGCTCGCGTGGGCGCGCGGCCGTTCCATCAGGCGCCTCGACCGGCGCCCACGAGGCGGTGGAATTGCGCGACGGCGACACGGGCCGCTATCTCGGCAAGGGGGTGCAGAACGCCGTCGCAGCCGTGAACGGCGAGATCTTCGACGCCGTCGGCGGCATGGACGCCGAGCATCAGGTGCAGATCGACGAGACCCTGATCGCCCTCGACGGCACCGCGAACAAGAGCCGGCTTGGCGCCAACGCCATCCTCGGCGTGTCGCTGGCGGTCGCCAAGGCCGCGGCCGAGGCCTGCGACTTGCCGCTGTACCGCTATGTCGGCGGCACCTCGGCGCGCACCTTGCCGGTGCCGATGATGAACATCATCAATGGCGGCGTGCACGCCGACAACCCGATCGATTTCCAGGAATTCATGATCATGCCGGTCGGGGTCTCGAGCTTTGCCGAGGCCCTGCGCTGCGGATCGGAGATCTTTCACACGCTCAAGGCCGAATTGAAAAAGGCCGGGCACAACACCAACGTGGGCGACGAAGGCGGCTTCGCGCCGAACCTGCCGTCCGCCGATGCGGCGCTCGAGTTCCTGATCAACGCGATCGGCAAGGCCGGATACAAGGCGGGGGGCGACGTGATGCTGGCGCTGGACTGCGCCTCGACGGAGTTCTTCAAGGACGGCCGCTACGTCTACGGCGGCGAGAACAAGACCCGCAGCCGCTCGGAGCAGGCGAAATACCTCGCCGATCTGGCGGCGCGCTATCCGATCGTGTCGATCGAAGACGGCATGGCCGAGGACGACATGGACGGCTGGAAGGAGTTGACCGATCTGATCGGGAGCAAATGCCAGCTGGTGGGAGACGACCTGTTCGTGACCAACGTCACGCGCCTCGCCGACGGCATCAGGCACGGTCGCGCCAACTCGATTCTGATCAAAGTCAACCAGATCGGGTCGCTGACCGAAACGCTGGCCGCGGTCGAGATGGCCTCGAAGGCGGCCTATACGTCGGTGATGTCGCACCGCTCCGGCGAGACCGAGGATTCCACCATCGCCGACCTCGCGGTGGCCACCAATTGCGGGCAGATCAAGACCGGATCGCTGGCGCGGTCCGATCGCACCGCGAAATACAATCAGCTGCTGCGCATCGAGCAGGAACTGGGCGCGCAGGCTCGCTATCCGGGGATCGCCGCGATCAAGAGCGCGGTTCGCGCCGGCTGATCGCCGATCGATGCCGCGCGACGGTGCAGCGCACTGTCGCTGGCGGTGTCGGCGGTTTTTACCCTAAGATCTGGTGCCCTGAGCAGGGACGCTGGCGCTCACTGGCCGCCCAACCGCCGGAACGAGCGCCGAGCGTCGAAGAAATTCGGTGAGAAATATGGATCAGTCGGTCATTCCCCCTTTGCGCGATCAGGTTGCCGCGACGCAGGCACTCATCGACGCGCTCGTGGTCGCGATCGGGCAGGCGAGAGCGGTCGAAAAGCCGTTCTTCCACCTGGAGCTCGACCACGTTTTTCCGGAATCCATCTACGACGACATGCTGGCAGCGATGCCGAGCGCCGCGGACTATCGTCCGATGCACGGCCGCAGCCGCGAGAACGACCTCGACGATGGCACGCACACGCGGGTCAAGATCGATCTGTTCCCCGAATACATCCGGCACTTGCCTGCCGACAAGCTCGCCGTCTGGCGTATCGTGGGCCATGCGTTGTGTTCGGAGCCGGTCAAACAGGCGTTCCGGGCAAAGCTTGCGCCCGGCCTGCAAAAGCGGTTCGGCAAGGACTTCGCGACGGTCGGGATGTATCCGATCCCGATCCTGACGCGCGACATTCCCGGCTATCAGATCCTGCCGCACACCGACACCCGCTGGAAGGGCATCACGGTCCAGCTCTATCTGCCGGCTGACAATGCCAACACCGATATCGGAACGATCTTCCATGACGTGCTGCCCGACGGCAGCAAGCCCAAGGCA
>JBKQQE010000683.1:0-3523 GCA_052326245.1 Xanthobacteraceae bacterium
ATCGAGATTTCTCTCCCTAGGATTGGTCTTCGGTGTGGGCTTTTTGCTCATGGTTTCATTACTCGTGAGCACGGTGCTTGCCGCCCTTGGCACGTGGCTCGCCTCCCACTTGGGCGAATGGCGAACATTGGTGCTGGTCATTGACGTAGCTCTAAGCCTGGCCGTCTCCACGGTGTTGTTCGCCTTCGTCTACAAATACGTCCCGCAGGAACGGTCGGATTGGGGCGATGTTTGGGTCGGCGGTCTGGTGACGGCCGTGCTCTTTAATATCGGGAAGTTCGCTATTGGTTCTTTTCTGGGCAAGAGTGCATTTGCATCCGTCTATGGGACCGCCGGAGCGCTTCTCGTTTTTTTGCTCTGGGCTTATTATTCTGCTCAAATATTTCTCATTGGAGCCGAATTTACCAAGAGCTATTCCTTTGTCTTAGGGACGCGCGTTCCGCCGGCGGGCAGCCATCGCCAAAGTGAGGTGCCGTAATCTTAGAATATGCGGCTAGACGATGCACATGGAATAAATGTGCCGAAACGGTCAATCAGCATAACCACCTATAGTTCATGCCACCGTCGAGTGCATCAAGGCGCACGACCTGCCGTCCCGCGTCGAGCGGATGGATTTGGTCATCCGCTTGCCGGAAGGCATCGCGGGGGCGGCTGCCGACGGCATCGTGCATCGGGCGGAGGCTGCCTGCACGATTGCCAACACGCTGATCGCCTCCACCGCCATTACGACGCGGAATCACGACCGGGTCAGCTTGCTTCAGCAGTAGACGGACCCGACCGGCTGCCAGGACGCGCGCGCCGCAAAGCGTATAATTCCCGCCGGCTATACGATACCGCGAAGCGGCTCGCTGAAGGAGTTGCCTGCGGGCCAGCACTGTCATCAGGGGTGTCATGCGCGTACCGACCAGCATTCTTGCTCCATGGTCTTTCCTTTGCCTAGTCCGGATGGGGGTGGCTTGCGCGGGAGTGGACGCCATCGACGCCCATGCCCGGTATCCCGAGGGCCCGATGTGGGATCACGGGCGGCTGCTCTACGTTGAGTATGCCGGGGATGACATCAAGAGCTGGGACGGGAAGCAGTCGATGGTCTATTGGCGCAAAGATCATTGCGGCGCGAGCGCGTTGATTCACTTTCGCGGCGATCATATTTTGGTCGCCTGTTACGATGGAAATTACCTCGTGGAACTCGCGGCTGACGGCAAAGAAGTCCGGACGATCGCCAACGACAGTTCGGGCAAGCCCTTCGCGGGTCCGAACGATTTCGCGACGGACGGCCACGGCGGCGTCTACTTTTCAGCATCCGGCGTGTACGACATCAAGGCGCCGATTACCGGGGCCGTTCTTCACCTGTCGGCGGATGGGCAAGACCTGCGCGTAGTTGCCGACCTCATCCATTATTCCAACGGATTGACTCTGGCGAAGGACGGCCGGCATCTGCTGGTCGCCGAGATGCTGGCAGGCCGAATCCTGTCATTCCCGATACAGGCCAATGGAACGTTGGGTCCCCGAGTCGTCTGGGCGCGCCTGCAAGATCTCGCGCCGCCCACTGCGCACGAGGACGCCTACAACGGCCCGGATGGGCTTAAATTGGGTCCCGACGGCAACTATTACATCGCGCAAAACGGATCCGGTCGGCTGCTCGTCGTCGACGACGAAAAAAAGTTGCTGCGGCTGATCGATGTGCCCACGCCCTATGTCACCAATGTGGCCTTTGGCCCCACGGGCGCCGACACGCTGTACATCACCGGGGCATTCGACCAATGGAAGCCGCCGTTTCCCGGGGCCGTCTATCGCTGGACGCCCTGAGGCGCGGACACCCCCGAGACCATGGTCGCCGCCGCTGAGGCCTACCGCTTGATGAAGGCCGGACGTCTCGACGAGGCGTTGGTCTTCGCCGAGCGGGCGGTCGCCGGCGCGCGGAACTGTCTTCCCGGGCATGGATTCCTGGCCTCGGTACTGCTGAAGCTGGGACGCGTCGAGGACGCCGAGCGGGTCGTCGCACGGGCCGAGGGGCTGGCGACCGGTGTCGCCGATGCCTACGACGGGCTTGCCTACATCTCGATGGCACTGGGCCGGCATGATCGGGCGAACGCCTTATATCGGCGTGCCACGCAGATTGCGCCGCAGGATCCGCGGTTTTGGTACAACCTGGCGTGCAGCGAGCGAAGTCTCGGTAGGCTTGCCGAGGCGGAAGCGGCTTGCGATCGAGGGATCTCTTTGGATGCGACGCAGTACCCCACTTACCTGCTGAGGTCGGAGTTGCGCGTCCAGGCGCGTGACGCAAACCACATTGACGAGCTGGAATCGCAACTCGCCCGTGCGGGCGCCGACTATCGGGCGCAGGTCTTTTTGGGCTACGCGCTCGCCAAAGAACTCGACGATCTCGGCCGCTTCGATGAGGCCTTCCGCTGGTTTGCCGCGGCGGCAAAGACGCGCCGGGCGCGGCTTGCCTACGACGTGGCGACGGATGAGCGCAAGCTGCAACGCATTGCCGAGGTATATCCGCGGGAGGCCTGCGTGGCGCCGCCGCCTGCCACCCAGTCGCGGACTCCCGCGGACTCCTCGCGCTATATTTTCATCGTGGGTCTCCCGCGTTCCGGGACGACGTTGGTGGAACGCATCTTGACGGGACTGCCGGACGTTCGATCGAATGGCGAGACCGACAATTTCTCGCGCGCGTTGCTCAAGGCGTCACGCGGTGCGGGCGACGTGTTCGAGAGGGCCGCTGCAGCGGATCCGGACGCCGTCGCCGCCGACTACGCACGGTTCGCCCGCTCGGGCGCAGGCGCCGACCGCATTATCGAGAAGCTCCCGCTCAACTACCTGTACGTGGGCGCTGTGCATCGCGCGATGCCGGAGGCGAAAATATTGCTGGTCAGAAGATCGCCGCTCGACAGTTGCTTCGCCATGTATCGAACGCTGTTCGCCGAGGGTTATCCCTTCAGCTACGACCTCGAGGAGTTGGGCCGATATCACGCGGCCTACGAGCAACTGATGAATCATTGGCGTTCATGTCTTGGCGATCGGTTGTGCGAGATCGTCTACGAAGACCTGGTGCGCGAGCCGCAGCGCATAGGCCGCACGATTGCGCAATACTGCGGACTGACGTGGAGCGATGCGGCTATCGACATCCAACAGAATAAATCGGTGTCATTGACTGCCAGTGCCGCGCAAGTGCGCCGCCCAATTTACGGCAGCTCCTCCGGCCGCTGGCGTCACTACCGCGCACATCTGGAGGTGCTGATCGCCGCGCTGCCTGGTTAGAAAAAATAACCCATGCGGATGCTGATTTCACGCGGCGGATTGACCAAGTAGTCGTTGGTCAGATTGTCCACCTGATTGGGCTGCGACGGCGGCGCCAAGATCTCCTGCTTGTCGAATACGTTCGTGACGTACAAGGTCATTCGCCACGACTCGTGACTCAAGACGGCATTGAGGTTCATGATTTCGAAGCTCGAGGAATGCTGGACCGTGGTGGTTCCCACGGTGGGGGCCACCTGAAGCGCGACCGCGCTCCGATAGA
>JBKQQE010000684.1:0-4454 GCA_052326245.1 Xanthobacteraceae bacterium
GGGTCACGTTCATTCGAATTAGCGCCAAGATCTTGCGCTTCAGTGAGCCGGTCTGGTTGCCTTGGCGCGGCCGTCGTAACGCTCCTTTAATGTGCGACGAGCAGCTGCCAGTCGTTTGCATCTGGAATGTTCCGCGACGGCGGCGTGAAGTTGCTCGGCGTGGAGCGCCGGTCGTGCAGGGAATCTGCGGCACGGCGCTCTGCCCCCGCGCCGCCGGGGCGAGAGGCCCGAGCAGCGCCGCCGCCAGCACTGCCGCGGCTGGCAGTCTTGCGAGCGTCATGTGGTGTCTCCGGACGCTTGAAGCGGATGCGCGGGGCTCAGAGCGGCCTGATCTGAACCTTGCGGAATTTGATGGCGCCGGCCGCGTATTGCAGCGCGAACGGGCCTTCGCCGTGTCGGGTGTCGGTGACGTCCGCCGTGGTCACGCCGTTCAGCACCACCACGAGATGGCCGCCCTTCGCGGTGATGTCGTAGCTATTCCATTTGCCGCCGGCCTTGGGCATCGGCTCGACCTTGGCGACGTCGACGATGGCGCCGGTGCCGTATTCGGGCTGCGGCCGCTGGTCGAAAATATTGACCTCGTAGCAGGTCTTGGCGTCGACCTTGGCCGGATCGGCGCAGCGCAGGAAGATGCCGCTGTTGGCGTCGTCGCTGGCCCAGAATTCGGCGCGGATCTCGAAGTCGCGGAACGGCTTCTTGCTGACCAGATAGGCGAGCTCCTTGCCCTCCTTGGCGTCGGCCACCAGCGCGCCGTCGACCACCCTCCAGTTCGCCTTGCCGAGCTGGTCCCACTGGGCAATGTCGGCGTCGCGTAGCGTGGCGCCGTCGATCAGGGTGACCCAGCCGTCGTTGCCGGCGGAGGTCTCGGCCACGGCCGGCCATGGCGCTTGCGCGAGGCCGACCAGCGTCGCCAGCAACAGATATGCCGCCGCGCGCGCGGCTCGGTGCGAAATCATCGGCGTCCTCCCGCAGGTTGCTCGGCGCATGGTTTGGTCGATCCGCGCCGTGCCCCGATTTTGTTTGCCGATTCCGGCGTCGTCAACGCCGGCGGGCCGATGGCTGGCCGTCAATTGCGCGACATCGGCGGTTGCGGATCCGCACGATTGCGTGAATTCGTCACCGCGGCGCCCATGCTAAAGTCGCGCCCCGAGCTCCGGCCGCAACGGAGCCAGTAGCCACTTTCCGAAGTTGGTGAAGCAGTGCGGCAGTTGCGCGAACGAACTTCTGAAACTGGGGAGGAGATTTCATGACCTTTCGCATCACTGGCCGCACGTCTCGCGGCGACTCGATCTTGCTTCAGCTTGGCGTCGCCGCCGTCGTTGTTGCGCTGCCGCACGCGACCGCGCGGGCGGTCGAGCTCAATCCCGCCGCCATCACCATCAAGCTGCCGGAGCAGATTCCCTGGGGTCCTGTGAATGCGCTCGGCGGCCAGCAGGCGGTGGTCGCGGGCGATCCGACCAAGCCCGGCTTCTATGCGGTGATGGTGAAGTGGACCAAGGGCAATCATTTCAGCCACCCGCATTTCCATCCGCACGACCGCTTCATCACGGTGCTGTCGGGCACCTGGTGGGTCGGCACCGGCGAGCATTTCGATCCCGCGCACGACTCGGTGGCGCTCCCGGCCGGCAGCTTCGTCGTTCACACCGGCAAGGAAGTGCACTGGGACGGCGCCAAGGACGAGGACGCCGTGCTGCTGATCGTCGGCGAGGGGCCGGAGACGGCGACCAGCGTCGCGGAGAAATAGGCCACCCGGGGGCTGGCACGGCGGCTCTTGATCGCGCACCGTAACCATGACGGGCACACGGCTTCGTGACCTCGCGACATGACGCCGGGACTTGGCGCGGGCGTAACAATCCGGCGCGGGCTTCGAAGCAAACTGAAGCGGCGTTTCCGCGAGGGAGAGGGCGATGGGCGAAATCGGGGTGACCGGCAACGGCGTGGCGCCGGCGCGGCCGCTGGCGGACCACAATATCCCCGGCCAGGTGGTGTTGGTGCTGCAGGGCGGCGGCGCGCTCGGTTCCTACCAGGCCGGCGTTTATCAGGCGATGCATGAAGCCGGCATCGAGCCCGACTGGGTGATCGGCACTTCGATCGGCGCCATCAATGCCAGCCTGATCGCCGGCAACGAACCGGACGTTCGGCTGCCGCGGCTGCGTGAATTCTGGCGGCGGCTGGAGCACAATCCGTCATGGGGCTTTTCTTCGGCGTGGCGGCAGCTTGAGGACACGCTGGCGTACTGGTCGACCGTATTCGGCGGCATCCCGGCATTCTTCAAGCCGAACGTCCCGGCGCATTGGGGCCTGCAGTATCCGCTCGGCGCGGACAAGGCCGGCTATTATTCCACCGCGCCGCTCGAAGCGACGCTGTCCGAACTCGTCGATGTCTTCCGCCTCAATAGCGGCGCGCCGCGGCTCACGGTGGGCGCGGCGCATGTGGGCTCCAGCGAAATGCGTTACTTCGACAGCCGCTCCGTCGCGATCGGGATCAGGCACATCCTGGCATCGGGCGCGCTGCCGCCGGCGTTTCCACCTGTGCGCATCGACGGCGAACTGTACTGGGACGGCGGCATTCTCTCCAACACGCCGACCGAGGCTGTATTCGAGGACAACCCGCGCCGCGATTCGCTGATTTTCGCCGTGCACATGTGGAATCCGCAGGGGCCGGAGCCGGAATCGATCTGGGACGTGCTGCACCGGCACAAGGACATCCAGTATTCGAGCCGGATATCGAGCCACATCACCAAGCAGCAGCAGACCCACCGGCTACGTCACATCATCGCCGAGCTCGCCTCGCAGCTGCCAGCGGAGGCGCGTGCGACGCCGCGAATCAACGACCTCGCCGCCTATGGCTGCCTGACGCGGATGCATGTGCTGCGGCTGATGGCGCCGCGTCTCGACAACGAGGATCATACCAAGGACATCGACTTCAGCCATCGCGGCATCACGCAACGCTGGGAGGCGGGCTATGCTCATACCATGCGGATGATCGAGCGCGCGCCCTGGCGAGGTGAGCACGATCCGCTCGCCGGGGTGATCCTACACGAGCAGGAGATGGATGCGGCGGCGGTGTGATCCATGCGGCCGCGGCGCATCGCGCGCAGCCGCACCTCGCTTGTCTCACTCCCAGAACGTCACCACCAATCCGCCGGCGACGATCAGCGCGCCGCCGATCACGATCGGCGTCGACGGGGCGGTGTGGAAGGTGAACCAGTTGACTATCTGCCAGACCACGAACAGCATCGCGAGATAGAGCCCGGCCACACGGCCAAACTCGACGGGCGCGAGATTGAGCGCGAGCCCGTAGCTGAACAGCAGCGCCGCGCCGGCCAGAAACAGGCCGAGGCGCGACGGCCAGGCGGCCTGCATGAGCCCCATGCGCACGACGGCGTCGCCGGTGGCCTCAAGGACGGTCGCGACGATGAGCAGGCTGAACAGCAGCAGTTTTTCCACGGGATGGGTTCCGGTCGGTTGGGCGCGATGCAGGTCTTCGACCTATACCCAAGCCGGCCGGGCGTTCAATCCTTGGCAGCCAATCCTTGGCAGCATCGGGATTGCCGCCCGCCGCGCCGCAAGCCGGCGCGGACCGCGCGCTACGCCCGCCTCAGCCGCTGGACATTGGCGGCCACCAGGTCGCGGTAGCGGTCGATGACGGCAGCCGCCGTGCCGCCGGTCGAGAGACTGTGCGCGGCCTCCCACGCCGCGTCGACCTTCTCGGCCATCATCAGCCGCGCTTCGTGCGCGGCGTCGTGGTCGCCGCCGGCGATCTTGAGCGCGCGCAGGACGATTACGGTCTGGGCTTCCAGGGCGAGCAGCGTCGCGGAGATGAACGGTGGGAACATCGGATCCTTCTGCGCCAGACGTGCGCAATGGGTGCTCCCGGCTGACGCAGCCGGGAGAGGCTTTCGACAGTGACAAGAAAGAGCGGCGGGACAGGCCTTCAGCCGGGACGCCACGCGATTCGCGCCGCCCGCACCCGCATGGTCATAGCACCGTCACGCCGCGGCGGACAGCGCTACTTGCCACAATTCCAGATCTCTCCGATCGGGGTCTGCGTATAGCACGGCCCGAAGCCGCCATGATTCCACTGGCCGTGATACCAGCGCGGCGGGCCGTACCACCACAGCGCGGGGCGGCCACGGGCGTTTTCCCAGTCGATGCGCTCCGGCGTGCGGTAGCCGGGCAAAAAGCCGTAGCCGTGCCAGATCTGGCGCGCCTGGCGCGGGGGACGCTTGCCATGGGCCGGCGCGGTGGGGGCGGGCTGCGCGGACGCCAGCAGCGTCAGCGATAACAGCAGGCCAAGAACAAGGCAGACGGATCGCAGCATGAGAGCCTCGGGTGGGAGCAGCCGGCGCGGGCGGCGCATGGCGGCACCTCCCGTTCAAGCTGCGGATGACAGTTGTTGATTCCACCCGTCTTTGCGGCGGTGAAGATCTTCTTCCAGTCGAGACTATCCTG
>JBKQQE010000685.1:0-15869 GCA_052326245.1 Xanthobacteraceae bacterium
GCGCTGAAGCCGATCTTTCTCGCCGGCAAGGACATGGAGCGATTTCTCGACGACGACGACAAGCTCAATACGTCGCTGATGACGGAGGCGGGATTCGTGGCGAAATAGACCGATTGGGGCGGCGTGAGCATCCTGCGTTCGACCGCGTGGCTTCGCCCCGGCGCCCTCACCAACAAGCCAGGCCGATATCCAACCTGACCAGACCGTGAGGCGAGCAACCGGCATGTCCGATAGCGAAATTGAGATCAATGTCGAGGATCCGGATGCGCCATCCGATGAGTCTCCCGTGCTCGCCCGCAAACGCGGTGTCGAGGTCGTGACCATGGCGGTACTGATGGCGCTCGCGCTGGTGACGGGCGCCGACAACTGGCGAACCGGCATCGCGTGGTCGTCGGACGGTCCCGCGCCGGGATCGTTTCCCTTCTACCTGTCGGTGATCCTGTTCATGGCCTGCGGCTACGGCCTCGCGGCCGCGCTTCGCGAGACCGCATCGGCCAGTGGGGTCTTCGTCACCCGGGACCAGCTCAGGCGGGTCGCGCAGGTCTTTCTCCCGACGCTGGCCTTCTGTTTCCTGACGCAATGGCTCGGTCTCTATGTCGCAAGCTTCCTCCTGATCGCCGGCTTCATGATGGTCATCGGCAAGGTCGCGGCGTGGAAGTCGGTCTTGACGGGGTTCGTGTTCGCGCTCGTCATGTTCGTCACCTTCCAGATCGCCTTCGACGTGATCATGCCGAAAGGGCCGCTCGAAGCCCTGCTGGGTTATTAGGAGCGGGCCATGGAAGCCTTGTCGCTGCTGTTCCACGGCTTCGCCGTGCTGATGACCTGGAAGATCATCGCGTTGATGCTGCTCGGCCTGGTGCTGGGCATCTTTGTCGGCGTGCTGCCGGGGCTCGGCGGGCCGAACGGGGTGGCGATCCTGCTGCCGCTGACCTTCACGATGGATCCGACCTCGGCCATCGTCATGCTGTCGAGCATCTATTGGGGCGCGCTGTTCGGCGGCGCCATCACCTCGATCCTGTTCAATATCCCGGGCGAAGCGTGGTCGGTCGCCACCACCTTCGACGGCTATCCCATGGCCCAGCAGGGCAAGGCGGCCGAAGCGCTGACGGCCGCGTTCACGTCGTCGTTCATCGGCTCGCTGGTCGCCGTGATCCTGATCACCTTCCTGGCGCCGGGCATCGCGTCTTTCGCGTTGCGGTTCGGGCCCCCCGAGTTCTTTGCCGTGTATCTGCTGACCTTCTGCTCGTTCGTCGGGCTTGGCCGCGAGGCGAAGCACAAGACCGTGATTTCGATGACGCTCGGACTCTTGATGGCCGGCGTCGGGATGGACACGGTTTCTGGCACGCTGCGGATGACGTTCGGATCCAGCGACCTGTTGCGCGGCATCAACTTCCTGGTGGCGGTGATCGGCCTTTTCGGCATCAGCGAAATTCTGCTGACCATGGAGGAGCGGCTGGCGCTGCACGGCCACGCCACCAAGATCAATCTGCGCGTGGTGTGGAGCGTCTGGAAGGACCTGCCGAAATACTGGGCGACGCTGCTGCGGTCGTCGATCATCGGCTGCTGGCTCGGCATCACCCCGGGAGGCGCGATCGCGGCCTCCTTCATGAGCTACAATCTGGCCAAGCGTTTTGCCAAGGACAAGGAAAGCTTCGGCAAGGGCCGCATCGAGGGCGTTTTCGCTCCGGAAACCGCGGCGCATGCCTCGGGAACGGCGGCGCTGCTACCGATGCTGGCGCTGGGGATTCCCGGTTCGGGGACGGCGGCCATTCTGCTCGGCGGCCTGATGGTGTGGGGGCTCAATCCCGGGCCGATGCTGTTCGTCGAACAAAAGGACTTCGTCTGGGGATTGATCGCCTCGATGTATCTCGGCAACGTGGTGGGCCTGATCCTGGTGCTCTCCACCGTTCCGATCTTCGCCTCGGTGTTGCGGGTACCCTTTGCCGTAATCGCGCCGATGATCGTCGTGTCCTGCGCGATCGGCGCCTACGCGATCCAGGATGCGATGTTCGACATCTGGCTCATGCTCGGCTTCGGCGTCGCCGGCTATGTCTTCAAGAAACTCCACATCCCGCTCGCCCCGCTGACGCTGGCGCTCGTGCTCGGCAGCAGGGCCGAGGATGCATTCCGCCTCACGATGATCGGGTCGGGCGGGAATTTCGGCGTGTTCTGGTCGAACGGTCTCGTCGGTTCGATCACGACGCTGGCGATCGTTCTGCTGCTGTGGCCCTTGATCGAGAAGGCCGCTGCCAGCCTCGGACCGATGCGGCGCGAGACGGCGCAGTGACGGGCAAACCGGACGACCGTCGACGGCTTCTTGACCCCTTGAATCGGTTTGACTAGCGTCCCTTGCAAGTCCTCCCGCACGTGAGCGCCATGTCGTTTCCGCAATCACTGCACGACAGAGTTGTCCTGATCACCGGCGGCGCCGGCGGTATCGGCGCCGCCAGCGCGCGTCAGTTCGCGGCCACCGGCGCGCGCGTCGTCATCACCCATCGTCCGGGTGCCGACAAGGCGGCTGCGGCACAGGCCGTGGTGGCCGGTCTCGCCGGCACGGATCACGCCGCGTTTGCCGCCGACGTCGCCGAGACCTCGACGCTGCTGGCGCTGCGCGATGCCGTTGCCGCGCGCTATGGGCGCCTCGATATCTTGGTGAACTCGGCCGGCTTCACCCGGCCTATCCCGCATGCCGATCTCGACGCGCTCGATGACGAACTGATCGATCGCATGTTCCAGGTCAACTGGCGTGGTCAGTTCGCCGCGATCCGCACCTTCGCGCCGATGCTGAAGCAGTCCGGCAACGGCCTGATCGTGTCGGTCTCGTCCATCGCTGGCAGCACCGGAAACGGCTCGTCGGTCGCCTATTGCGCGGCCAAGGCCGGCATTGACGTCATGACCAAGTCGCTCGCCAGGGCGCTGGCGCCGCAGGTCAGGGTGCTCGGGGTTGCTCCGGGCGCCGTCGACACCAACTTCGTGCCCAGCCGGGGCGCCGAGTTCAACGCCAAGGCGGCAGCCACGATTCCGCTCAAGCGGGTCGCGACGGCCGACGACGTCGCGGTCGCGATCGTTGCCTGCGCCACCCACCTGACGTTCTCGACCGGTTCGACAATCCTGGTCGACGGCGGACGGGCGCTGTGAAGGCAACTATTCAATCCGGAGTTTACGATTGAGCGCCCCCCCGACCACAGCCGGCACATTGCCGATTGCCGTCGATGCCCAGTGCGTCCGGCTCAATGCCAAGGTGCCGGACACCGCCTCGATCGCGCCTGTGGTCGAGACGCGCCGGTTGTCGCGCGGCCCCGACGAAGTCCTCATCGAGGTGCGGGCGGCGGCGGTCAATCCATCCGACGTCAAGGCGGCCACCGGTCTGATGCCGTACGCGGTATTCCCGCGGACGCCGGGACGCGACTATGCCGGCGTGGTGATCGATGGACCGCAGCAGTGGGTCGGACGCGAGGTGTTCGGCACCTCGGGCGATCTGGGAATCCGGCGCGATGGCACCCATGCGACCCATCTGGTGGTCGAGGCCGCCGCGGTGGTGGAGAAGCCGGCGCGCGTGACCATGGAGGAGGCCGCGGGGATCGGCGTTCCCTTCGTCACGGCGATCGAGGGCTTTCGGCGCGCCGGCGAACCGAGGCCCGGCGACATCGTGCTGATCATGGGGGTCAACGGCAAGGTTGGCCAGGCCGCGGCCCAGCTTGCGACATGGCGCGGCGCGCGCGTGATCGGAGTGGCGCGAACCGAGGCGCCGTACCAGGGCCATGCCAGCGGCGCCGTCGAGATGGTCGATTCCTCGCGCCAAGACGTTGCGGCGCGGGTTCGCGAACTGACCGCCGGCCACGGCGCCGACATCGTCTTCAATACCGTCGGCGATCCGTATTTCCAGGAGGCTCACAAGTCGCTCGCGCTGGCGGGGCGCCAGATCCTGATCGCGGCGGTCGACAGGATCGTTCAGTTCAACATTCTCGAATTCTACCGCGGTCGCCATACCTATGTGGGCGTGGATACGTTGGCATTCTCGTCGGTGGAGAGCGGAGACGTCCTGCGGCAGGCGGTTGCCGGCTTTGTCAGCGGTCATCTTCGGCCGTTTCTGATCGTCGCGGAGGCGATCTACTCGCTGCAGGACGCCAAACAGGCCTATCACGCGGTGAGCGCGTCGTCGCGCCATCGGGTCATCCTGCGACCTGCCGCGGTGGCGTGAGCGGGTTCGCGCCGCGACGGCCGGCGATCCTCAATAATGCGGCGGCGGCGGCTCCGGTTCGGCGCGCCCGATTGAGCGGCTCTCGGCATCCTGCAACCGGTCGGCGAGGCGGGCAACCTCGCGCTTGAGGGCGTCGATCTGCGCCCACTGCGCGGTCACGGTCGCGTTCAGGATCTCGATGGTATCGTCCTGAAAGGCGATGCGGACTTCCAGCGCGTCGATGCGGTCGAGCAGGGACTTATTCATCAGGCCGACACGCTCCCTCAAGCCGCTCGCCGCCCGCGCCGGCACCGCTGCCCGCGGGCCGCCGCTCCACCAGACCATGGTCGAGAGCGATCCGGTCGTCAAACACGAAACAATGCCCGCGCCACCGGCTCTCGGTTTGCGGAATCTTCTCGAGATAATTCAGGATGCCGCCCTTGAGGTGGTACACCTCGGCAAAACCCCGCGCCAGCAGGTAGGAGCTGGCCTTCTCGCAACGAATTCCGCCGGTGCAGAACATCGCAACCCGCTTGTGGCGGGTCGGATCCAGCGTGCGCTGAACGAAATTGCGGAATTCGCTGAAGCGCGAGATGCGGGGATCGAGCGCGCCGTCGAAGGTCCCCATCGCCACTTCGAAGGCGTTGCGGGTGTCAATCAGCAGCAGGTCGGGCGCCGTCAGCAGCGCGTTCCAGTCTTCCGCGGCGACGTAGGTTCCGACCTCGCGGGTCGGATCGACCGCCGCGTCGCCCAACGTCACGATTTCCTTCTTGAGGCGAACCTTCAGCCGCCGGAACGGCATTTCCGCGGCGCGCGACAGCTTCAACTCCAGATCGTCAAGTCGACCGGCAAACACGGCCCGGTTCAACTGGTCGACGAATGCCGCGATGGCCTCGGTGCGACCCGCGACGGTGCCGTTGAGGCCCTCTTCGGCCAGCAGCAGCGATCCCTTGATCTGAAGCCGTTCGCACAACAGACGAAGCGGCTCACGCAGGTCGCGAAAGTCCGGCAGCGGAAGGAATTGATAGAGGGCGGCGACGGCGATGCTCATGGCGGTGATCTAGCATTGCCGGCGGGGCGCGAAAACCATGGTCTTGCGCCCAACGGCCGCTCCCAGGTTGTCGACGCCATCGCGGCAGACGCGGTCGGGTGATCCCCCCGGGGGGCGCCCTGCGAAAGCCTTGAGTTCCGGAAGCGCGATGATTTCGCCTCGATTTTAACCGCCTCCCTTCGCAAACGTTAATTATACCTCTTAAGCTCCGAGAACCATTTTTGTTGTTTAATTCCAGGCGAAATCGTCTTGGAACGCGAAGGTGGACAATGTCGCTGGTGGATGGATCGCTTGGCCGCAGGACCTTCCTGCTGGCCTCGGACCGCGGGGATCAGAGCACGGATCTGGAGCGCATTCTGTCTGTCGCCGGGCAAGTGGAAGTGGTGTCCACCTCGAACGTCCCCGAGACCCCTTCGAAGACACTGTCGGGGGTGGTGGTCGATATCGACCTGAAATCGCCGGACAGCGTGCAGCGGCTTCGGCGCAAGCTCGTCGGCAAGGCCTATCAATCGATTCCCCGTCTGTTCGTCCTTTCTGACACGTTTCATCATGGCTCGACCCAGGCGTGGGCGCTGGGCGCGACCGATACGATCCAGCGGCCGTTCTCGGAGCAGGCGGTGCTACTACGCCTGGATGCTTCATTCGCGGGGCTGGCAGAGAAGGAACCGTCGACTGCCAGCCGCGAGGCACTCAACCGGGGTGTCGCGGCCGCGCATGCGGTTCTGGTGCGGGTGTTCGAAAAGCTGCGCGCGGGAATGCCGCTGGCGCCTGACGACATCATGCAGGAGGAAACCCGGATCCTGAAGGCGCTGAAGCGGTCGTCCCTGAAGGAGTGGGTGGTGGCGGTCAGCCGACACCACAATCAGAGCTATCGACATTGTCTGCTGGTGACAGGATTTGCCGTCGCATTCGGTCAGCACCTTGGAATGCGCGAGGAGGACCAGCGCCGGCTGGCTCGCGCCGGCCTCGTGCATGACGTCGGCAAGGCGTTCATTCCGCTGGCCATTCTCAACAAGGCCGCCCCCCTGACGGCGCAGGAGGAGGCGATCATGCAGAGCCACACCCGCCGCGGCTTCGATGCGCTCTCGGCGCAGGGAAGCTTTCCGCGCGAGATGCTCGACGTCGTTCTGCATCACCATGAGCTGCTGGACGGTTCCGGATACCCGGATCGCCTGCGCAACGGCGAGATCACCGACATCGTGCGCATCATCACCATCGCCGATATATTTTCCGGCTTCGTCGAGCAGACCCGGCGGCAGCCGGATTTCACGCGGAAAAACGCCTTCGCCATCATGGAGAAAATTGGCGACAAGCTCGACATGCAGCTGGTCCAGGCGTTCCGGCCGGTGGCGCTCGGGTCCTGAACGCGGGACCGCCACGCGCTCCGATCGGTTGATCCGCGGTTGCGGGTCGGTCATGATGCGGCGAGCCCACGCCGCAAGTTGAGCCATGACGGATCTCACCGACCTCAGCGCCGTCGAATTGCTGTCGCGATTCAAATCCGGATCGCTGACTCCGACCGACTATTTCGACTGGCTCGAGCGCCGCATTTCCGCTTTGGAATCGGCGATCCAGGCGCTCTACCGCTACGATCCGGACCGCGCCCGCCAGGCGGCCGCAGCCTCCACCCGGCGCTGGGCCAAGGGAGCCCCGGTGGGGCCGCTCGACGGCGTGCCGGTGACGATCAAGGAAATCATCGCAACGGAGGGAGACCCGATCCCTCTCGGTTCAGCGGCGACGGCATTGCTGCCAGCGCAGGCCGATGCGCCGGCGGCAGCGCGACTGCGCGAGGATGGCGCGATAATCTTTGCCAAGACCACGTGCCCCGACTACGGCATGATGTCGTCGGGGTTGTCGAGTTTTCATCCGCTCACCCGCAATCCATGGGATCTCAGCAAGAATCCGGGCGGATCGAGTTCGGGCGCCGGCGCGGCGGCCGCCGCCGGCTACGGACCACTTCACGTCGGCACGGATATCGGCGGCTCGATCCGGTTGCCGGCGAACTGGTGCGGCCTGTTCGGGCTGAAGCCGAGCCAGGGGAGAGTGCCGATCGATCCGTTCTATCTGGGGCGGGTCGCGGGACCCATGACCCGGACGGTCGACGACGCGGCGCTGATGATGGCTACGCTGTCGCGTCCGGACTGGCGCGATGCGACGAGCCTGCCGGCGGCCGATATCGACTGGACCAACCTGACCGCCGACCCGCGCGGGCTGCGCGTTGGACTGATGCTCGAGGCCGGCTGCGGCACGCCGGCCGAGCCGGAGGTCCGCGAGGCGATCATCGCCGCGGCGCGGCGGTTTGAATCCGCCGGCGCGTTGATCCAGGATGTGAAGCCGATCTTGACGGCCGAGATGCTGGACGGGCTCGATCAATTCTGGCGGGCGCGGCTGTGGGCCGATCTGGAGGCCTTCGAGCCGTCGCGCCGCGCCAAGATCCTGCCCTATATCCTGCATTGGGCGGAAAAGGGGGCCGAGGTCTCGGGGCCAGCCGCGGTGCGCGGCTTCGGCCAGACCAACGAGATGCGCAAGGCGGCTGCGCGGCTGTTCAATGCGGTCGATCTGGTGTTGTCGCCGACCTCGCCGGTGGTCGCCTTTCCCGCAGAATTCGCCTCGCCGCTGAACGATCCGCAGCGGCCGTTCGAGCATATCGCGTTCACCGTCGTCTGGAACATGGCGGAAAATCCCGCGGCATCGATCAATTGCGGATTTTCACGCTCCGGTATGCCGATCGGGCTGCAGATCATCGGACCGCGATTCGCCGACCTCACCGTGTTGCGGATGGCGAAATTGTTCGAGACCTGGCGGGGCCCGATCACCAACTGGCCGGCGATGCCGGAACACTGAAGAGACTGAAACGAAGGGGGTTTTGGCAACGAATCTCGAAACGGTATGAAAGTGCCAGCCTCCGAATCTCCTGCGCCGCTTAATCGACCCCATCCGCGCGGAATTTTTACTGCACGTAAACGGTGATGGGCTCCAATCAAAGGTCGATGGAAGCCCATATTGCCTCGCCGGGTCCGGCCGGGAGATTTCCATCGTTGGGGAGCATCCTGAATGCCGCAAATGCTGGGAATTCGATTCCGACTGACAGTCGGCCGACGGATTTACGCGCTTATCGGGCTCGGATTTCTAGGATTGCTCGGCGTCGCCGTCCTCGATCTACGCGAGCTCGCGCTCAGCCTGAAGACGCAAAAGCAGGTCGAACTGCGGCACCTTACCGAACTGGCGATCGGCGTCGTCAAGGAGGAGTACGATGCCGCTCAAGCGGGGACCGTTGCGGTTGCCGAAGCCCAGAAGCGGGCACTGTCTCGGATTGCGTTGCTGCGGTACGGCGGGAACGAATATTTCTATATTCAGGACATGCAGGGCATGATGCTCATGCATCCCGTCGCCAAGCAACTCGTCGGCGCCAACACGATGGGCACCAAGGATCCGACCGGCAAGCTGATTACGGTGGAGATGCTGAACGTCGTGAAGCAGAACGGCAGCGGCTTTCTCGAGTATGTCTGGTTGAAGCCTGCTTCCGACAAACCGCAACCGAAGCTCTCCTATGTCGGCAGCTTCGCGCCGTGGGGCTGGGCAGTCTCCACCGGCGTCTATATCGACGACCTGGATGCCCAGATCTGGGCTTCGACGCAGCGCGCGTTGTTCGCTGCCGGGCTGGTGCTCCTGATCACGCTGGTGGTCTCGGCTCTGATGACCCGGCGCGTCACCAGGCCCTTGCAGCTGATGACGGCGGCCATGGATGAGCTTGCCCGCGGCGAACTCGGCGTCGTGATACCCGGCGTCGGTCGGCAGGACGAAATCGGCGAGATGGCCGAGGCCGTTGAGGTCTTCAAGAGCAACGCGATCGCCCGCCACAGGCTGGAGATCGAGCAGAAGGAGTCGGAAGCCCATGCCGCTGCTCAGCGCAAGGCCGATACGAACCTGCTTGCTCAGAATTTTGAAAGTGCCGTCGGCGAGATCGTCGAAACCGTATCCTCGGCATCCACCGAGCTGGAGGCATCCGCCGGCACGCTGTCGGCGACGGCCGAACGGTCGCGAACACTCGCGACGATCGTTGCGGCGGCATCAGAGGAGGCCTCCGCCAATGTGCAGTCGGTGGCGTCGGCAACCGAAGAAATGACGTCTTCGGTCAATGAGATCAGTCGTCAGGTGCAGGACTCGGCCAGAATTGCCAACGAGGCGGTGGATCGGGCTCGGACCACCAACGGCCGTATCAGTGAACTGGCGCAGGCTGCCAGCCGCATCGGCGCAGTGATCGAACTGATCAACAACATTGCCGGGCAGACAAATCTGCTGGCGTTGAATGCGACCATCGAGGCGGCGCGAGCCGGCGAGGCGGGGCGGGGTTTCGCGGTGGTTGCATCCGAGGTCAAGGCACTGGCCGAACAGACGGCGAAGGCCACCGGCGAAATTGGCCAAACAGATCGCGGGCATCCAGGCGGCGACGCAGGAGTCGGTCGCGGCCATCAGGGAGATCGGCGAGACCATCGGCCGGATGTCCGAAATATCGTCAACCATCGCCGCGGCGGTGGAAGAACAGGGCGCTGCGACTCAGGAGATTTCCCGCAACGTTCAGCAGGCGGCAAAGGGCACCACCGAGGTCAGTTCGAACGTCGCCGACGTGCAGCGCGGCGCCAGCGAGACCGGACCGGCATCCTCGCAGGTTCTGTCCGCCGCCCAGTCGCTGTCCCACGACAGCAACCGGCTCAAGCTGGAGGTCGGAAAGTTTCTCCAATCGGTGCGTGCCGCATAAGCCGTCCGGCCTCGGCGGACCGCTGTTGGCCGAGCTTGACGCGGACGCCAAACTTGCCGTGTCGGCGACATCTTTAAACGCCAGCGGCCAGAGCCGCCCGGGCTGCTATTTGCGCGACGCCTGGACCGCGATGGCCGCGGCGGCGGTGCGGTTTTCGACGCCGAGCTTGGCGTAGATCTGCTCCAGATGCTTGTCGACCGTACGCGGGCTGAGGCCGAGGATCTCCGCGATATCCCGGTTCGACTTGCCCTTGCTCAACCACGACAGGACCTCGCCCTCACGCGCTGTCAGGCCGAGCTCCTTGCTGAACTGCGCGGGCGTCACGGGACCCGAGTCCTTGGCGATTCGCAGCAGGAATTCGTTCGGCCCGAGCTTGGCGATGAACTGCAGCCGAAACTGATCGTTGAGGGAAGGCGGCGGCGATTTGGCATCCGCGTTGCCGGTTTCGATCACCTGCAGCCAATCCCGCAGCGGGCCGGGTGACAGCGTCTGGGCGGGCGCGGTTGTCGAAAGCAGCTTCTGTGCCTGCGGCGTGGCCCAGACGATCTCGCCGTCACGGTTGACCGCGAACAGGAATCGACCGGATGCGTCCAGCGCCATCCGCGCGCTCTGCGCCAGGCGCGCATTGGCAAGATGGACGCGGATTCGCGCCAGCATTTCCTCGATCACGATCGGCTTGGTGACGTAGTCGACGCCGCCCGCCTCGAGACCTCGAACGATATGCTCGGTTTCGGCCAGCCCGGTCATGAAGATGACGGGGACGTGCGAAAGACCGGCGTCCTGCTTGAGACGGCGGCAGGTTTCGAAGCCGTCGATCCCCGGCATCACCGCGTCGAGCAGGATGATGTCGGGCGTGATCTTGTCCACGACCCGCAACGCGGAATTGCCGTCGAGGGCCACCATCACCGTCATTCCGGCCGAATCCAGCGCGTCGGTGAGCAAACGAAGCGTTTCGGGCGAGTCGTCGACAACCAGTGCAATGTCGCTGCGCTTCGCATCATCTGTCATCGGGCTGTAACTCGGGCAGGTCGGCGTCGTTGTGAAGACTCTTCAGCGTCGCGAGGAACTGGTCGAACTCGAAACCACCGATCAGCCCGCGCATGCGCGCGACAAAGGCCTGGTGCTCCGGATAGTCTCGGCCGAGCTGGTCGAGCCTGGCCTCGATTGCCTTGATATGGCCGATCTGGCCAAGGTCGATCAGTTCCTGCACGTCCCTTGCCGGGAGCAGCGGGCCGTTGCCGGGACTCCAGACCGGGTCCGGTTGATCCTGGCTGGCGTACTGCCAGTCGATCTTCAAGAGCAATCCGATCTGTTCGAGCAGCCGCGACACATCGATCGGCTTCATCATGTAGCCGTCGTGATAGGTCTGGGCCATCGGCGCCGCGTGTACCTCGAGCGCGCTGGCCGAAACCATCAGGATTCGTGCCTGATGCTGCCCCATGTCGCGCAGCTTTTCGGCGGTCTTCCAGCCGTCCATTCCGGCCATCGAGATGTCGAGCAGAAACAGATCCGGCTTGCAGTGTTGGGCCAGCGCAAGGCAGGCCGGCCCGTCTTCCGCGCACAGGATAATGAAACCGAGGGGGGCGAGTACCTGCCGCAGCAGCTCGCTGTGGGTTGGATCGTCGTCGGTGATGATCACCGTCTTGCGGGGCCCGTGATAGCCGAACACGGGCTTGGCGATCGGCGCCGTGCGCGTCGGATTGGTGACCTCCGACAGCAACATCTTGACCCGGAAGGTGCTGCCGATCCCGACCGTGCTGGTGACACGGATATCGCCGCCCATCACGCCGGCGAGCAGGCGGCTGATGGTCAGGCCGAGCCCGGTGCCCGTGTGCGGCTGCGCACTGCCGATGGCGCCGCGCTCGAACGGCGCGAAGATGCGTTCGAGATCGTCGGGCCGGATGCCGGGCCCGGTATCGATGACCTCGAATTCCGCCACCGGGCTCCGGTAGTGCATGATGAACTGGACGTTGCCGCGCGTCGTGAACTTGATGGCGTTGGACAACAGGTTGATGAGCACCTGGCGCAGACGTTTCTCGTCGGCGAACACGACGGACGGCAGATAGGCAGGCCGGCGAAAGATGAATTCGATGCCCCTGGCGGCTGCCTGCAGCCGGAACATGCCGACAAGCTGGTCGAGGAATTCGCCGAGCCTGATCTCGTCGCGCGACAGGTAGAGCCGGCCCGCTTCGATCTTCGAGATGTCGAGGATGCCGTCGATCAGCCCCGAGAGATGGTCGGCACTGCGCCGGACCACGCGGACCTGGTCGCGGGGCCTGGTCTGGAGGGTGGAGTCCTGTTCGAGCAGTTGGGCGTAGCCGCTGATGGCGTTGAGGGGCGAGCGCAGTTCGTGGCTCAGTCCCACCACGTAGCGGCTCTTGGCGAGGTTGGCGGCCTCGGCAACCTCCTTGGCGCGCTGTAGTTCCGTGTCGGTGCGCTTGTGGGCGTCGATCTCCTGCACCAGCAGCGCTGTCTGGCGCCTGGTCTCCGCCTCGGCCGCGCGGCGGCTTTGCTGGGCGAGCACGAACAGCCAGGCGACCACGCCGATGATGATGGCGAGCGCGAAGAATGCCTTCCACAACACCTCGGCCACTTGCGGAGCGTCGACCGCTGACTCGGCCGAGGACAGGAAGATCAGTCCGAGCGTGAGGCCGACCAGGCCCGATGCCGTCGCGAACACCATCACATAGTGTCCGAGCTGCGAATTCACATAGGCCTGGAGACGGGGCGGCAGCGCCTTGCTCAGCGTCTCCGAAAACTGGTCGCGGAAACCGGCGTGCGGCTTGCAAAGATCGTCGCACCGGGCGTCGAGCGAGCAGCACAGCGAGCAGATCGGGCCTGAATAGGCCGGGCACGACGCCATGTCCTCGGGCTCGAAGACATGTTCGCAAATACAGCACTGGATCTGCTTGAGGTCTTTCCAGCTCTGTTTTGGCTTGCGCGCGATGTAATACTTTCCCCCGGTAGCCCACGCGATCGCGGGCGCGGCCAGGAATGCCGTCGCCAGTGCAATGAACGACGCGAGGGCCTTCGCCGTCGGCCCGAACACGCCGTAGAACGCGCTGACCGACACGATGCTTGCGATCGTCATCGCGCCGACGCCCACCGGATTGATGTCGTAGAGATGCGCGCGCTTGAATTCCATGATCGGCGGGCGCAGGCCGAGCGGCTTGTTGACCACGAGATCGGCGACCAGCGCGCCGACCCAGGCGATCGCAACGTTCGAGTACAGCGCCAGCGTCTGTTCAAGCGCCTTGTAGATGCCGATTTCCATCAGCAGCACGGCGACGACGACGTTGAAGACGAGCCAGACTACGCGCCCGGGATGGCTGTGGGTCAGACGCGAGAAGAAGTTGGACCAGGCGATCGACCCTGCATAGGCGTTGGTGACGTTGATCTTGAGCTGCGACAGGATGACGAAGGTGCCGGTCAGGGCCAGCGCCAGGTCCGGCTGCGACAGCACGTATCGAAAGGCGGCGTAGTACATCTGCGTGGGTTCGGTGGCGCGGTCGGCGGCAACGCCGTGGCTGAGCGCGAAGAACGCCAGAAACGAACCGGCGACCAGCTTGACCGCGCCGATCACGATCCATCCTGGTCCCGCGCTCAGCAATGCGACCCACCACGCGGTCCGTGACGTGCGCCGGTCCCGCGGCAGGAAGCGCAGGAAGTCGACCTGTTCGCCGATCTGCGCGATCAGCGAAAATACCACGGAGGCGGCCGTGCCGAACAGCAGCAGGTTGAACGAGCCGGAAGCGTCGCCGAGTTCGCCGGGGAATTGCGTCCAGGCCACGAACGAATCGCTGTTCTTGTAGGCGATGGTCGCGAACGGAAGCACGTGCAGGACGACCCAGAGCGGCTGCGTCCAGAGCTGAAACCGGCTGATCAGGGTGATCCCGTAGGTCACCAGCGGAATGATCACGACCGCGCTGACAAGATACCCGATCGGACGCGGGATGCCGAAGCACAGCTCGAGCGCCATCGCCAGGATGACGGCCTCGATGGCGAAGAAGATGAACGTGAACGAGGCATAGATCAGCGACGTGATCGTCGAGCCGATATAGCCGAACCCGGCGCCGCGGGTCAGCAGGTCGATATCGACGCCGCCGCTGGCCGCGTAATAGGCAATCGGCAAGCCACAGCAAAAAATCACGACGCTGACCACAAGAATGGCGCTGACTGCGTTGGTGACGCCGTAGTTGATGGTGATGGTGCCGCCGATCGCCTCCAGCGCGAGAAACGAGATCGCGCCCAGCGCCGTGTTGGCGACACGGGCTGCGGACCAGCGGCGCGCGCTCTTGGCCGTGAAGCGCAGCGCGTAGTCTTCCAGCGTCTGGTTCGCAACCCATTGATTATACTGGCGTCTGACGCGGTCTATCCGCTGCCGCCCTTCCACTCCGCTGCTCCTGAAATCCCGCCCGTGCAAATCTGATGATTGAAGTCTACGTCGCTATTTTGCGGTGCAGTATACGTGATCTTGCGTATCTGTGCACTGCACAATTTAAGCAATCCTGACCCCGACGAAAGTGCGTATTCGCAACCAGAAGGGGTCGTCATGTCGGAAGAACAAGCAAAAGGACTACAATCAGCATTTCGCCGCAAGTTGCTGATGGGAATGGCGGCATTGCCCGCTTTGTCGTTGCTGCCGCGGCCGTCGCTGGCCGATGTGCCGCCAACCTCCGCCGTGAACACCACGGGTCTCGCCGTGACCGATACCGAGGTCACGGTCGGCATCCTGCACTCGGTGACCGGAACCATGGCGATCAGCGAGACCGGTTCCGTGGAAGCCGAAAAGCTCGCAATTTCCCAAATCAACGAAGCGGGCGGGGTGCTCGGCCGCAAGATCAAGTTCATCCAGGAAGACGGCGCCAGCGACTGGCCGACCTTCGCGGAAAAGGCCAAGAAGCTGCTGGTCAACGACAAGTGCGCGGCGGTGATGGGCTGCTGGACCTCGGCATCCCGCAAAGCCGTGCTGCCCGTGTTCGAACAGTACAACGGCATGCTCTACTACCCGACATTCTATGAGGGTCTGGAGCAGTCCAAGAACGTGATCTACACCGGCCAGGAGGCCACGCAGCAGATCATCGCGGGACTCGATTGGGTCAACAAGACCAAGGGTGCCAAGAGCTTCTACCTGCTCGGCTCGGACTACATCTGGCCGCGCACGTCGAACAAGATCGCCCGCAAGCACATCGAAGGTCATCTCCAGGGCGCCAAGGTGGTCGGCGAAGAGTACTTCCCGCTCGGTTCCACCCAGTTCAATTCGGTCATCAACAAGATCAAGCTGACCAAGCCCGACGTGATCTACGCGATCATCGTCGGCGGTTCGAACGTTGCCTTCTACAAGCAGCTGAAGGCGGCCGGCATCGATCTGTCGAAGCAGCTGCTGCTGACGATCTCGGTGACCGAAGACGAAATCGACGGCATCGGCGGCGAGAACATCGCGGGCGCCTATGCCTGCATGAAGTACTTCCAGTCGCTCGACAATCCCAACAACAAGGCCTTTGTCGCGGCGTTCAAGAAGATGTGGGGCGAGAAGACGGTGATCGGCGACGTCACCCAGGCCGCCTATCTTGGCCCGTGGCTGTGGAAGCTGACCGTCGAGAAGGCCGGCAGCTTCGACATCGACAAGGTCGCGGCGGCATCGCCCGGCGTCGAGTTCAAGGGCGCGCCGGAAGGTTACGTCCGCATCCACGAGAACCATCACCTGTGGTCGAAGACACGCGTCGGTCGCGCCCGCGCCGATGGCCAATACGACCTGGTCTACGAGACCGCCGACCTGGTCGAGCCCAATCCGTTCCCGAAGGGCTACCAGTAGGAAGCACACCGCTCCCAGGCGCAGTCTCGTCAGGCCTGTACATCACGACCTCGCGTCGCGGCTC
>JBKQQE010000686.1:0-19194 GCA_052326245.1 Xanthobacteraceae bacterium
TGAAGGCGAAGCCCGTGAACAACGTGGTTGGCGTCGCCCAAGTCGGGTCGGAAAACGCCGCGCGCAGCGAGCCCAGGAGGTCGAAGATCGCCACGATCAGGACCAGCGTGGTGTCCTTGAACAGGGCGATGAAGCTGTTGACCAGCCCCGGAATGACGTGACGCAGCGCCTGCGGCAGGATCACCAGCCCGGTGGTCTTCCAGTACGACAGCCCGAGCGCGCTCGCGGCTTCGCCCTGCCCGCGCGGAATCGCCTGCAGGCCGCCGCGGATCACCTCGGCGTTGTAGGCGCCGGAAAACAGCGCGACGCCGATGAGAACGCGAACCAGCCCGTCTACCGAGAAATTGCCGGGCAGGAACAGCGGCAGCATATAGGTGGCGAAAAACAGCACCGTGATCAGCGGCACGCCGCGCCAGAACTCGATGAAGACCACCGAGCAAACCCGGATCAGCGGCAGGCTGGCGCGACGGCCGAGCGCCAGCGCGATCCCGATCGGCATCGAGGCGACGATGCCGGTGATCGACACCACCAGCGTGATCAACAGGCCGCCCCACTGACGCGTGTCGACCACGGGCAATCCGCCATGGTCGAGGCCCATCGCCGCAATGGCAGCGGCGATGGCAACGAAGGTCGCAAGGCTGCCGATCAAGGCGCGCCACCCGGTTCGCAGCGCTCCGTTGAAGATGAACATCAGCGCCGAGACGATGACCGCGGTCGACCCGAGGTCGACCCAGACGGCCCGGGGCGACGCTTGCACCAGGTCGCGCAGCGCAACCAGGGGACTGATCACGATCGTCAAAAGCCGCGCCAGCCCCGTCAGCAACAGCCCCGCGTCGGTCAGGACCGGCGCCGCAACGCCGCCCGCCTGCCCTGCCTGCGTCAGCCTGGCCGCGCCGTCAGCCACGCTGTCGACCAGCGCGGCCGCCACATCCGTCGTCCAGGTCACGCCGAAGCCGCCAATGCCGCCGCCGTGCAGCAGGAAGAACGCCGCGACCGGCAGCGCGATGAAGAACAGCGCCGCGTTCAACGTCTTCGCCGGAATCCGGGGGATCAGCAGCGGCGCGAGCAGAATGGCTGCGATCAGGAAGGTCAGGTTGACACGCCAGCGCTCCGTCTCCGGATAGAACCCATAGATCAACTGGTTGAGTTTCGCCCAGACGAACGGCCAGCAGGCCCCGACCGGGTGACCGGCATTCTCCGCCAGACAGGCATTGCGGTCGGTCCCCTGCCAGACTGCGTCCAACAGCAGGAACTTGGCGGCGGGGATGAGCGTGAACCAGAGCAGCAGCACGCTGACGATGGTCAGGGCCGCGTTCGACGGCGAATTGAACAGGCGCGTCCGCGCAAAGCCGATCATGCCCGTTGTCACCACCGGCGCCGGTCGCTGCGGCACCAGGTGCTGACGGACAAACGCTGACGGCACGCTGTCATCGGTCATGTGGCGCCGTAGCTCCGGCCGATACGCCAGCCGTAAACGCTCATCGCGGCGCTGGTGACGAGCGAGATCAGCAGATAGACGCCCATGGTCATCGCAATGATCTCGACGGCCTGCCCGGTCTGGCTCAGCGTGGTTCCGGCGAACACCGAGAACAGATCGGGATAGCCGATGGCGACTGCGAGCGACGAGTTCTTGGTCAGGTTCAGATATTGGCTGGTCAGCGGCGGCAGAATGACCCTGAGCGCCTGCGGCACCACGATCAGGCGCAGCGTGGTGCCGCGCCGCAGCCCCAGCGCAGCCCCCGCTTCCATCTGCCCCTTGTTTACCGACTGGATGCCGGCGCGAACGATCTCGGCGATGAAGGCGGCTGTATAGATCGACAGCGCCAGCGTCAGCGCCACGAATTCGGGAACGATATGCAATCCGCTGGAGAAATTGAACCCCTTCAGGACTGGACTGTTGAAGCTGAGCGGCCACCCGAGCGCCAGAGCGACGACAAGCGGCGCACCGATCAACAGGGCAACGACGGCCGGCCAGATCGTGATCACCCGGCCCCGTTCGAACAACACGCGGCGGGCGTAGGCCCGCAATGCCAGCGCCGCCGCCACGGCGACGGCAACGGCGGTCATGACCGGCCAAAAGCTCGGATTCGCGATCGGCTCCGGAACCACGAAGCCGCGATTGTTCAGGAACAATTGTCCGAACAGCGCGATGCTCTGGCGCGGGTTCGGCAAGGTCGCCAGCACCGCCAGGTACCAGAACAGAATCTGGAACAGCAGCGGCAGATTGCGGACGATCTCCACGTAGGCGCCGGCCAGGCGGGCCAGCAGCCAGTTCGGTGATAGCCGGCCCAAGCCGACGACGAAACCGATCACCGTGGCGAACACAATTCCGATCACCGAGACGATCAAAGTATTGAGCAGCCCGACGAAGAACACGCGGGTGTAGCTATCGGCCTCCGTGTAGGGGATCAGCGCCTGGCTGACGCCGAAACCGGCGGTGTTGGACAGGAAGCCGAATCCGGAGGCAATGCGCTGCGTCTGCAGATTGGTGCGGGTATTGGCGGCGATTTCGTAGCCGACCCAGATCAGCAGCGCGACGAACACGAGCTGCAGCAGCAGTCCGCTCCATCCTGCGCGTCCACCCGCGGTCCGGCGCAAGGTCTGCCAAAAACGCGCGGGCGGGGGTCGGGGTTCGGCAGCCACGCTGCGGCTCCCGCGCTGCGTCAGCGGATTGGCGGTGCGTACTGCACGCCGCCCTGATTCCAGAGCTTGTTCAAGCCCCGGGCGATGCCGAGCTTCGAGCCCGAGCCGACATTGCGCTCGAAAGACTCGCCGTAGTTGCCGACGCCCTGGACAATCCGAACCACCCAGTCCTTGGTGAGACCGAGCTGTTCACCGAGATTGCCGTCGGTGCCCAGCACGCGCCGCAGTTCGGGCTTGTCGGTCTTGGTCATGGCGCTGACGTTCTTCTGGGTGATGCCGAGTTCCTCGGCGTCGATCATCGCGAACAGCGTCCATTTGACGATGTCGAACCACTGGTCGTCGCCGTGCCGCACCACCGGCCCGAGCGGCTCCTTGGAAATCACCTCGGGAAGCACCCCGTGGTCGTTCGGATTGGCCAGCTTGAGCCGCTCGGCGTAGAGCTGCGAAACGTCCGACGTGAAGACGTCGCAGCGGCCGGATTCATAGGCTTTCACGGTCTCGTCCGCGGAGGCGAAGGCGATCACCTCGTATTTCATGTTGTTGGCCTTGAAATAGTCGGCGAGATTCTGCTCGGTCGTCGTTCCCGTCTGCACGCAGACCGAGGCGCCGCTGAGTTCGAGCGCGGAATTGACCTTGAGCGATTTCCGAACCAGAAAGCCCTGCCCGTCGTAATAGTTGACCCCGGTGAAATTGAGTCCGAGCGAGGTGTCGCGCGACGACGTCCAGGTCGTGTTGCGCGACAGCACGTCGATCTCGCCGGATTGCAGGGCCGTGAATCGGTCCTTCGCCGACAGTGGGACGAATTTCACCTTGGTCGGATCGCCGAAGATGGCGGCGGCGACGGCGCGGCACACGTCGACATCGAGACCGGTCCAGTCGCCCTTGTCGTCGGGAGCGGAAAATCCGGGCAATCCCTGGCTGACCCCGCAGGACAGCACGCCGCGATCCTTGACGGTCTTCAGGGTCTGCGCTCCGGCGAGCTGCGGCACGGCGACCACGATGGCGAGCACCGGCACGAACAGGCGTTTCATGACACGACCTTTCAAATTTACACGGCGCCGCATGTCGTCGCCTGGGGCTGCGTCGGCCGACGGCCGGCATCAGGACGGGTCCAAATGGCGCGCATAACAGAACGGCGCAGGAGGCAGGTCAAGGGGTTGACGGGCATCGTCCCCGGGCCTCTTATCGACAAACTGCCGTCGACTCTCGTGGTCGCGGCGAGGTTCAGCGGCGGCAGGCGCCCCCCTGCTCTTTGGCTTTCGTTCTGATGGCTTCCTCCAAGGATATTCCGCTTGCTCCTGCAACGCGTCTGGTCACGTCCGGACGCGACACCGCGGCCCAGAAAGGCTTCGTCAATCCGCCGGTGGTGCGCGGCTCGACGGTGCTGTATCCGACCGCCGAGGATTTGCACGAGCATCGCGGCGAGTTCCAGTACGGGCGGCACGGCACGCCCACCACCCGCGCGCTGCAAAAGGCTCTGGCCGACCTGGAAGGTCCGCAGTGCCGCGGCGTCGGCCTTGCGCCCTCGGGACTCGCGGCGATTTCGACCGCGCTGCTCGCGGTTTTGAAGGCTGGTGATCACCTGCTCGTCTGCGACAGCATCTACCGCCCGACGCGCGCGTTCTGCGACGGCATGCTACGCCGCTTCGGCGTCGAAACCACGTATTTCGATCCGCTGATCGGCGACCGGATTTCCGAGCTGTTTCGGCCCAACACCCGCGCCGTGATGGTGGAAGCGCCCGGATCGCAATCGTTCGAGATGCCGGACGTTCGCGTCATCGCCGAGGTGGCCCATGGGCGCGACGCGCTGGTGATCGACGACAACACCTGGGCGACCCCGCTCTACCGGCGCGCGCTCGACCAGGGCGTGGACATCAGCATCCAGGCCGCCACCAAATACATCGGCGGTCATTCCGACATCATGTTCGGAACAATCGCCGCGAATGCGCGGGCGTGGCCTGCGGTGATCGAAGGTATTCGACTGCTCGGAGTTTGTGCGGGGCCGGACGATGTGTTCCTGGCGTTGCGCGGCTTGCGGACGCTGGCCGTGCGGCTCGCTCAGCACCAGGCATCCGGTCTCGCCATCGCGCGGTGGCTGGGCGCGCGGCAGGAAGTGGCCCGCGTGCTGCATCCGGCGCTCGAGACCGACCCGGGCCATAGGCTCTGGAAGCGCGACTTCACCGGAGCCAGCGGTCTGTTCAGTGTCGTGCTGAAGCCGGCGTCGCAGCGCGCGGTCGACGCCTTCCTCGACGCGCTGACCCTGTTTGGCATGGGTTATTCGTGGGGCGGCTTCGAAAGTCTCGTCATTCCGTTCGATTGCTCAAGCTACCGCACGGCGACGTCATGGGCGCCGGGAGGTCCGGCGCTGCGCTTTCATGTCGGGCTGGAGGATATCGAGGACCTCGAGGCGGATCTCGATCGCGGCTTCGCCGCGTTCAACGCGGCGTTGCGCGGCTGAAACGTCGGATTCAGCGGACCGCAGCGCTGCTAGTCGTTCTCGACCGCGGCCTTGCGCCTGTGCGCGGCGATGAAGTAGAGGTTGCGTAGGTAGACCACGAGGCCGAGCCCCTGTCCGGCGATGAAGACCGGATCGCGGCGGTACAGCGCGTAGATCAGCAGCAGGAAGCCGCCACCCACGGAAAAGAACCAGAACGCGGTCGGCACCACGCTCCTGCGGGCGCGTTCGGACGCGATCCATTGCACCACGAAGCGCATGGTGAACAGTCCCTGGGCGGCGAAACCGAGAATCACCCAGGCGTCGAAATGAATGACGAAGACGTCGTTGAGATAGGCGGCGACGCGCGCGATCAGGTCAGCCGGCATGAGCATTCACCTCGGATGCGACGGGCGTCGACTTCTTGCGCCGGATCAGCCACCACACCCCGGCGAGGTCCATGATGCCGATCCAGAGCCGATCGAAGAAGCCGTAGTTGGAAACACCGGCATAGCGGGCACGGTCGATGACGTCGACATAGGCAATGTCGAATCCCTCGCGGCGTACCAGCGCCGGTAGAAAGCGATGCAGCCCGTCGAAATACGGCAACGACAGGAATACGTCGCGCCGAAACGCCTTCAGACCGCACCCGGTGTCGCGGGTGCCGTCGTGCAGGATCAGATTCCGGATCTGGTTGGCGATCCGCGATTGCAGCCGTTTGAAACCAGTGTCTTTGCGCCCCACGCGCTGGCCCGCGGCGAGACCGACACGATCGCCGCCGCGCTCGATGGTGGCGATCAGGTCAGGCAGGAAGGCCGGGTTGTTCTGGCCGTCGCCGTCGAGGGTTGCGACGATGGCGCCGCGGGCGAAACGGACGCCGGTCCGAACGGCGGCCGACTGGCCGCACGACACGGCGTGGCGAACCTGGCGCAAGGGGGGACAGCTCTGGCGCAGTTCCGTGAGGCGCTGGGGCGTCGCGTCGCTCGAGCCGTCATCGACATAGACGATTTCATAGCTCCAGCGCCCGCCGAGCGCAGCGACGATCTCCCCAACCAGCGGGGCGATATTGTCGGCTTCGTTGCGAACCGGGACGACGATCGACACCGCCGGAACGTCGGTACCGGCCCCCTCGGCCGTTGTGGTGGTGGTTTGAGTCAATTCCCGCGGGCCCTGTGCTGGGGACGGCCACGACCTTGCCCGGCCGCCGAAAACCCCTATTCGACAATAACTTAAGCTGCAGCGACCGAGCCGTCGATGTCCGCCCGTGCAATCCGCTGGCTTCTTAGGTGGCCAGGCCGCCCCGGGCAACCCCCTTGCGTTCTACGCCCACGGCCCCGGCAGCGCCGCGATCCGCCCGTTTTCGTCGATTGTGAAGCCGAGCCGCCGGCGCGCCAGCCATTGCCGCGCCAGCAATGTACCGATCACTCCCACCAGGGCGCCGGCGACCACGTCGCTCGGATGGTGGGCCAGCAAGGCGACCCGGCTCGAGACGATCAGGATTGCATAGACCGCCATCACGACACGGGTTCGGGGCCACGCCATCGCCACCGCGGAGGCGAGCGCGAAGGCGGTGATGGCGTGGGCCGAGGGCAGGCTCTCGAACGGTTCATGCCAGCTCAAGGGCGAAAAGTTGAAGGCATCGGCCCGGCCGCCGACGAAGGGTCTGCCGCGGCCGATCGCACCCTTCAGCCCCTCGCCGATCAGATTGGCGATCGCGAGCGAGAGAAATACGAACGCAATCCGAATCTCGAGGCCGGCCACCCGCAGCCGCGCCCGCTCTCGCAGCAGCGGCTGCGCGATCACCACTACCAACAGCACCAGCCCGACGCCCCACAGGACGTAGCCCGCCTTGCCGAAATCGGTGATCGCGCGCGCCGGCCAAAGTTCCGCCGCGCCGCGCGCCGGCATCGCGGTAATGACGGCAACATCCACCGTCAGCATCAGGCCGACGATCACGATCGCGCCGACGCCCACGATGCCGGCCAGCTGCAGCAGCAGGCGACGCCGCGCGATAACCCGGTGCGGCGCCGACGGCGCCCGCGCCAGCCGCGCCAGCGCGCGCCCCCCGCCATCGACCAGTGTGTGAACCGAGCCAGCGGAGACCTGGCCATCCGGGCTCGCGGTCATCTCACTCCGCTCCTTCGGAGCTGAAGACCGCGACCGAAATCTGCCGCCCTTGCGAGAAATTGTAACCTTCGACGCGGGTAGCCATGTTGTAGCGCAGCCCGATGGCTTCGGCGCGCTGCGCGAAGGCCCGCTCCTGGCGCGCTTCGACCAGCGCGAAGCGGCAACTGCCCTGGCCGAGGAAGTCCGCGGCGCCCGAACCGTCGGTGAGCACGGTGGACGTGCCCGTCATGAACACCAGACTTGGCTCCTGGTAGCCCACCGCCGCCGCCTGCGGCCCGACGCACTGCACATTGCGCAAGGCGCGCGCCAGCTCGACGCTTGGAAACACCGGGGTCAGCGAAGGCAGCACGATCCCGTAGGCGACGACGCCCAGAAACCACGACGCCGCGACAGCATTGAGAAGCGATCGCTCGGCCTCATTGTCGTCGTAGAGCCACCAGGCAAACAGCCCGAAGATCATGGCGCCGGCGGCGAACGGCCAGGCCGAAAACACCGGCTGCAACGTCAGGGCGATCGCCACCACGATCAGTCCGACCGAGACGAGAACCGGGACCGCGAACCACCACGCCGCGCCGCGCACGATCCACGGCGCGCGTGACAGGATGCGCCGCTCCAGCGCCCCGACGATCAGGATGGCGACCGCCGGATAGAGCGGCAGCACATAATGCGGCAGCTTGGTGATGACGAGTTCGAACACGATCCATGACGGCACCAGCCAGGCCAGCAGGAACTGGGCGCCCGGCTGGCGTCGCGCCCGCCAGATCGCCGGCGCGGCGAGCCCCGCCAGCGCCGAGCCCGGCCAGAACGTGACCCAAAACAGCACGAAATAGAGCCCCGGCGGCGCGCCATGCGACTCCTGCCCGCCGGCCAGCTTGCCGAGCATGTCGCCGCCGATCGAGTTGGTGAAGAAGCTCTCGCCCGAGCGCAAGACGATCAGCACGAACCACGGCAGCACCAGCACCAATGTCCACATCAGGCCCCAGACCGGGCGCAGCTGCCACAGCCAGCCGCCGGATCGATCGACGATGACGAGGGTGCCGATCGTCAACAGCGCGAACATCAGCACCAGGGGACCCTTGAGCAAAATCCCCGCGGCGAGGCCGGTCCAGAAGATCGCAGGCAGCAGCCATGGCGGATGGACGCGGTCCTCTCCGCGCTGCCAGGGCACGTAGATCCTCGCCATGGCGCCCATCACCGCCACCGAGGCGCACAGCAGCATGGCATCGGTTTTGGCGAGCCGGGCCTCGACGCCAAGCAGAATGCATCCGCAGAGCATCAGCGCGGCAAGCAGCGCGCCGCGCCGGGTAACGAACACCAATGCCGCCCAATAGGTCAGCAGCACGGCGCCGATCGCGCCGATCAGCGACGGCACCCGATACAGCCAGATTCGAAGCTGCGCCCGCGGCATGCCGATCGCCGTCGCGGTTTCGACGGCGGCCGCCTGAAGCCAATAGATCCCCACCGGTTTCTTGTAGCGAACCTCGTCCTGGAACCGGATGTCGACGAAATCGCCGGTCTCGACCATCTGCTTGGTGGCCTGGGCAAACCGGGCTTCGTCGCGGTCGATGGGAGGAATCGTGAAGAACCCGGGCAGATAGAACAACGCCGCGACCAGGATCAGAAACGCGACCGCGCGGACATGGTCGGCGACGACAAAATCGACGACGCGGGCCAGCACCCGACCGGGATCGGCCCGGTTAACGGGCTCGCGCGGCTCACCAAATCGGCGTCGATAGGCGGTTTCGACCATCGGCCTCGCATACGATGAAACCACCGTCCGGACAACAGCTTGAACCCCTGTTATTGAAATCTCACCACAACTGTGTCCGCGGCGCCCGCGGCGTCCATCACGGTGAGCCGGGCGAAGCCCGGACCCGGCGGATCGATCAGCTTCTGGCGCCTTCCGTCCAGCCCGCCCACGGCCACGCCGTTCACCAGCACGGTCAGCGGCAGCACCCCGCCGGCGACCTTGATCGGCACGGCCGCGGCCGCGCTGTCGCCGGAGCCTGCGGCATCGATCCGCGATCCGTTCAGGGGAAACTGGATGTGCAGCGCCTGCTCGCCGTCGCCGCGCACCAGCTCGCCCGCCGGGCGGAAGCGGCGCAGCGGCAAAGGCAATTTGGCGTTGGACGCGATCAACGTACCCCGCGGTGGCCGAGGCAGCGGCACCGGCAGCTTCCCGGTCCGCGCAAAGGCGTCGAACAGGATCGGCGCGGCGGCGCTGCGGCCGACCAGGCCCGGCACCGGCGCGCCATCCGGGCGGCCGACCCAGACGCCAATGGCGACGCGGCCATCGAATCCGATCGACCAGGCATCGCGGTAGCCGTAGCTGGTGCCGGTCTTGAACGCGATCCGGCCGTGCACGCCGTTTTCGGGCGGCGGCGTGCCGATCAGAATGTTGCCGACCTGCCAGGCGGCCGCAGCATCGACCAGCCGTCGCGGCTCGCGCTCCGACGCTCCCGCTTCGACTACTTCCCGCAGCGGCATGCTCTCGCCAAGCCTCGCAAGACCGCCATAGAGCCCGACGAGGTCGCTCAGCGTCACGCCGACGCCGCCCAATCCCATGGCCAGGCCCGGCACCTCGTCCTTGGGCAGCACCAGCGACGCGCCGGCCTGCTTGAGCCGGGCCGAAAGCCGGCTCGCGCCGACGCGGTCGAGCAAGGCGATGGCCGGGACATTCAGTGACAGCTGCAGGGCGCGGCGCACCGAAACCGTGCCCTGATACGTCATGTCGAAATTCTCCGGCGCGTAGCTGCCGAAGCGGATCGGCCGGTCCTCGATCAGGCTTTCCGGATTCACGAAGCCGTCCTCGAACGCCAGCCCATAGATGAACGGCTTCAGGGTCGATCCCGGCGAGCGCAGCGCGCGCGTCATGTCGACCTGCCCGGCGCGCCGGTCATCGAAGTAATCCGGCGATCCGACATGGGCGAGCACATCGCCGCTGGCGTGATCGACCGCGACGATCGCGATCGACAGATTGGGGCCGAGCATGGCGGCGCGGTCGCCCGCCAGCGCCTCGAGATTCTTCTGCAGCGTCCAGTCCAGGGTGGTGCGGATCAGCGCGGTGTCGGGATGCCTGGCGACGGCCTGGTCGGTGGCGTGCGGCGCCAGCAGCGGCATCGCCCGGCGGAACTGCGGCACCGCTTCGGCCCGCGCCACGGTCGCGTCCGCGGCGGCGACCTCGCCTTCCCCGACCATGCGGTCGAGCACGCGGTCGCGCGCGACGTGAGCGGCCCGCGGATAGCGGTCGAGGCGGCGGCGCTCCGGTGATTGCGGGAGAGCGACCAGCAACGCGGCTTCGGCGAGTGACAGGCGCTTGGGTTCCTTGCCGAAATAGGCGAGCGATGCGGCGCGGACGCCTTCGAGGTTGCCGCCGAACGGCGCCAACGTCAGGTAGAGATCGAGGATCTGCTGCTTGCTCATCCGGCGCTCGATCTCGATCGCGCGCACGATCTGGCGCAGCTTGGCGGAAAACGAGCGCTCCAGCCGCGGTTCCAGCAGCCGCGCCAGCTGCATGGTGATGGTCGAGCCGCCGGAAACGATGTGTCCGGTGGTCAGCAACTGATAGGCGGCGCGTGCAAGCGCGAGCGGATCGACCCCGGCGTGGGACCGAAACCGCTGGTCCTCGTAGGCGAGAAGCAGTTTGACGTAGGCGGGATCGACGCCGGTCGCCGCCTGCACCGGCAGGCGCCAGCGGCCGTCCGCCATGGCGAAGGCGCGCAGCAGCCTGCCGTTATGGTCGAGCACCGTGGTCGAGACCCGCTGCGACTCCGCCAGCGGCACCGGCCCCAGCGACGCAATCCACAGCGCCATCGCCACCATGCCCGCGACGCCGAGGCCGAGCGCCGCGAGCACGACGCTCCGCAAGGATCGGCGCGGGCGCGATGCCCCGGCTGCTGGCGGCAGAGGCGTCATTTGGCCGACTTGACCTCGACACTGCCGGTGCCAGTGCGGCCGTAACGCGAGGGATTGTACATGTCCTCGACATAGGCCTGCGGCAGCACGTATTTGCCGGGAGTGACGGCGCGCACGACATAGGCGACGGTGAACACCGGGCTGTCATTGCTCGCCCGCTCGATCGCCGCATTGAAGCGGTCGTCGCGGAATTCGGCACTCTCCGGCTCCTCGCCGTTCTCGATCCAATCCAGCGTGCCGGTATCGCCCGACGACACCAGATTCGGATTGTCGATCTCCAGCCCCGCCGGCAGATAGTCGACCACCATGATCCGGCCGAATTCCGGCTGCGCCTCGGTGATTTTCAGGACCACGGCGAAGCGATCGTTCTGGCGGGCGTGGGCGATGTCGACCGGCTTGCCGTCGAGCGTGTAGTAGGTGCGCTCGATCTTGAAGCCGTTGGCGGCGGCGGGCTCCGGCGTCACCGGCGCGCCGGTGACGGCGACCACCGCCTGCATCGGCGTGTCGCCGGTGTTGGTGATCCTGACCGGCTTGGCGCCGATTTCGGCCGCGGTCAGGTTGCGGTAGAGCGCGGTCTTGACCGGACTGCCGTCGACGTCGAGCGAAATCCCGCCGGCGTCCTTGGCGATGGCGCGCGACGCCAGCACCAGCCAGGCGTCTTCCTGCGTCGACGTATACGGCGTCAGACCGCGCGCCGCCTCGACCCGCTCGACCGCAGCTACCACCGTGGCGCGCGGCGCATTGCCTTCGCTCGCCAGCGACACCAGCGCGGCGGCGTCGCGCAGCGCCGAGCCATAGTCGGTGCGGCCGAACACCAGCACCGGTTTCGGCGACAGGCTGTCGAGTGCCGCGGCATATACCCGCTCCGCCCGTGCGCGGTCGCCGACCAGCGCCAGCGCCGCGGCGAGCTGCGCCTTGGCGATCGGGGTGGAAAGGTTGCTGACCTTGGTATCGGCGAGGTAGCGCAGGTCGCCAATCGGCGCTACGCCGTTGCGCGCCAGCACGTAGAGGCCATAGGCGAGTTCACGGCCGCCGGTCTTCTCCGGCTCCTCGGCGTTGACCACCGCGTTGCGGATCCGATCGAGCGCGTTGCGGAACAGCACATCGGGCACCGTGAATCCCTTTTCGCGTGCCCGCGTCAGGAAATCGGTGACATAGGCATCGAGCCAGGCGTCGTCGCCGCCGGCGCTCCACAGCCCGAACGAGCCGTTTGAGCCCTGGCGCGCCAGCAGGCGATCGATGGCGTCGCGAATGCGCTGATCCACGGCGGTGTCCATCGCCAGATGGGCCTCGGCGGCGAGGTCGTTGACATAGAGCAGCGGCATCGCCCGGCTGGTGATCTGCTCGGAGCAGCCGAACGGATAGCGATCGAGCGCCTTGAGGATGGTCGCGGCGTCGAGCGCCGACGACATGCTGACGGATACCGAAACCCCGCCGGTGCCGGGCACCAGATCGGCGAACATGTCGGGCGACAGCGTCAGGCTTTCGCCCTTGGCGAGCGTGCGTACCGTGCGTCGCGCCAGGATCTGGGTCGCAGGCTTGACGTCAAGCGTATAATGCCGCGCCAGCGTCAGGTTGTTCGGCCCCCTGATGGCGACGTCGACCTTGGCCGCACCGGCGCCGCCGGCGTCGAGCGCCACCGACACCGAATTGCGCTGCTTCGCTGCCAGATGCATCACGGTCGACGCCGTGCCGCCGAGCCGCACCGGCCCCGCGGTCGTGACACCGATGGTGTAGTCGCCCGCCGCGCCCTCGACGTTGTCGAGGTCGAGCGTCATCGAGCCGTGGTCGCCGTTGAGCAGGAAACGCGGCAGCGTCGCGGTAAGCACCACGGGGTCGCGGATGATGACATCCGCGGTGGCGCGGCCGAGCTTGGTGGCGCTCCACGCCACCGCCATCACCCGCGCGGTTCCGGCGAATTCCGGTATCTCGAACGTGACCTCGGCGCTGCCGTCGGCCCCGACGGTGACGATGCCGGAATACAGCGCGAGCGGCTTCTGGGTCGGCGGGCTGCCCTGCAGCTCGGCGGCGCCGGTGTCACCGCCGGAGCGGATCTGCCCGACTGTGCCCTGCATGCCGTCGATGAGCTGGCCGTAGATATCGCGGATTTCGGAGGTCATCCGCCGCTGTCCGAGATAATAGTCGTCAGGCGCCGGCGGCTTGTAGTTGGTCAGGTTGAGAATGCCGACATCGACGGCAGCAATCACCAGCTTGGCGTCCTCGCCGGGGGAAAGCCCGCCGATCTTGACCGGAAGCCGCAGCGTCGAATTCGGACGAACCAGCGCCGGCGGCGACAGGTTGACCGCGAGCGTGCGGGCCTTCTTGTCGATGCCGATCCATTTCAGGCCGATGGCGCGACCCGGCATCCTGCGGGCGGCGGCGTCCAGCGGCCGACGCAGCGTGGTGACCACATAGGCCCCGGTGCCCCAGTCCTTGCCGACCACGACCTTCACCTGCGTCGTGCCTTCCTTGACGTCGACCGCCTGCGTCGTCAGCAGACGATCGCCGAGCACGTTCACCGTGAGCCGCCCGGCGCTGCGCGCGTTCACGGCCACGGTCACGGTGTCGCCGGACTGGTATTCCGGCTTGTCGACCGAGGTTTCGAGCAGGTCCGGCGTATCGGCGCTGCCGTCGGAGTACCAGCCGACGTCGAACTGCACCGAGGTCAGCGGACCGTCGGCATCCGAGGTCTTGACGTCGAGCCGGTAGCGGCCCGGCTGCGGATTGAGCTGGATATGGGCGGGCGCATCTGCGGCCACCGTCAGGTCGCCGTCGGCGACGCGCTTGGTGGTCTTGACCGGCTCGAAGTCCCAGGACGAGCCCTGCCGGTACCACTGGTAACGGGAATCGATCCGCAGCAATTCATAGCGCAGGCCGCTGCGCGCCAGCGGCTTGCCGTCGGGCGCGACAAAGACCACGTCGAACTTGGCGACATCGCCTTCGGCGACGTTGCGGTCCGCGAACAGCGGCTTGACGCCGATCATGTTGCCGGTCGGCGCGACCGGCAGCGTCAGCTTGCGCTCCACCACCCGCCCGCCGGTTTCAACCATGCGGATGAACACCTGGGCTTCCTGCGGGCGGGTCGAGGTCGGCGGCTTCGGCAGGCTGATCGAGAGCGTGGCCTTGCCGTTGTCGTCGGCGTCGGGAAGGTTCTCGAGCGGGGTGCGCTCGTTGCTGGTGGCCTCGGTGTCGGCAACGCCGAACTGGTAGCCGGGGAAACCGGGCCGGGCATCGGCCGGCGCCACAAGGATGTCGCCTTCGATGGACAGCCCCGCGGCCGGCGCGCCGTAGAGGAAGCGGCCGTCGACCTTCACTTCAACCGGGGTATCAGCGGAGATCTGCTTGGCCTTGGTCGACAGGTCGAATTCGATCCGGTCCGGCACGTAGTCTTCCACCATGAAGGTGGTTTCGCCAATCGACGAGCCCTTCGGGTCGGTGAAGGCGCGGACCCGCCAGGTGCCGGTCGGCACCGCCGAATTGAGCGGCAATGTCAGCGAGCGTCCGCCGGCGCCCTGGTCGGCCAGCACGGCGCGACGGAATTCGACGCCGTCCGGTCGTTCCACCACCAGCGTCAGCGGGTTGCCGGCGGCGGCATTGCCCTCCCGTCGCGCAACAAAGCGGTCAGATAGACGGTCTCGCCGGAACGATAGACGCCGCGCTCGGCGTAGACGAAGGCGTCGAGCCCCGCCGGCACGGCGCGGCCGGCCACGCCGCGGTCGGTGAGGTCGAAGGCGTTGGATTTCAGGCTGAGAAAGGCATAGTCCGCGCTTTCGCCGGTCGCGGTCAGCAGCGCCGGCGACAGACCGCCCTCGCCGCGCGCGAGCCCCGCCTCGAACAGCACGTGGCCGGCTTCGTCGGTCTTGCGGGTCGCGAGGATCTCGTTGCTGCGCGACACCAGACGGATCTCCGCCGCCTTGACCGGCGCGGCGGAAGCCAGCGAATTGACGAAGACGTGGATGCCGTCATTGCCGGAAAACGCCGTCAGGCCCAGATCCGAGACGATGAACCACTGCGTCGCGAGATCGTCGGTATCGTCGTCCGAGCCGGCGCCCGGTCCCTTGGCGGCCGCGGTCATGGCGTAGACGCCGGGCTGCAGGGTTCCCACCGCCTGATCGACCGGAAACGCTGTGGTGACGTCCTCGTTCAGCCGGGTCTCGGTCGCGATCTCGCCCGACCAGACCTTCACTCCCGTCTCGTCCCCCAGCGTGGAGGCGCTGTAGCTGCTGAGCGAGCCCTGGAAATCGCCGCCCAGCACGGTGTTGATCAGGTTGCGGTCCCCGATCCGGTAGATCTTGATCTTGACCCCCGGGGTGTTGACGCTGACCAGCGGAATGCCGTTCTGGCCGGTGCGCGGCAGCACATAGGCGCGGCCGGTGAAGTGCACGAACGGCTTGCGGTCGCGCACGTAGATGTTGAACTCGGCCGACTTGGCCAGGGTCTCCTTGACCGCCGACGGCAGCCCGGCGCGCAGGTTGACGCTGTAGCGCTCGCCGTGCGCCAGGCCCTCGACGCAGAGCTGCTGATCTTCGGTGGTCACGGCCGGCTTGTCGTTGCCGCCGAGCACCACGAATGGGGTGAAGTCGACGCGCTTGGCGAGGTTTTCCGAGAACTGGAAGCAGACGCGCGGCGAGGCCGAATCCGAATCGACGGAATAGTCCAGCAGCCGGAAGCCGTGGTCGTCGCGCAGCCTCTCGTACTGCGCGCGCACCTCGGCGACCTCGCGCAAATCCAGCGACGTACGCAGCGAATCCAGCGCCGGCCGCCACAGCTTGCGGTCGGCCAGCGCCTGGCCGAGCACCGCGAGCGCGTCGGCTTCGTCGCCGGCGTTCGCGGCGCGCTGGTAGGCGATATAGGCCGCCGTCGACGCCCGCTCGAGCAGGAAGGTCTGCTCCTTGCTGTCGACGGGGCGGACCTGGAAGATGGTGCGGGCGATCTTGAGCCAGTTGGCGACGTCGTCGGGCGCGACCGCGGCGATCTGACCGAGTGTCTTCAGCCCCGCCCGCAGATCGTTGCGCTTGAAGGCGGCATCGGCGTCCGACCTGAGCGCCGCGATCGGCTTGCTTACCGGTCCGGCATCCTTCTTCATCTCGGCTTCGAGCCGGATGGCGGCGTCGGCCAGATCGTCGCGCTTGAATGTCTTGTCCGCGGCCAGCGCGGAGACGATGCCAAACGCCAGCGCAGCGACCATTGCAGTGGCGCGAACCAGACCCAGCATGACCAACCCCCTGGAGAGGCGACGAGCGTCGCCGTGTCGAAGCAAATGCGCGAATCGTGACGGACTCATGGCTACACGATCCGGAGCCGAAAAAGACCCGCGCAGCACAGCACGGCGACCGGGCCGCGTGGGTCCGGGCAGCGCACCGCCGGGCCCGGACGCTCCGGACCCGCGCCCGTCAGGTTATAGTCGCACAATTCGGGCCGGCGGTTCGTTGATCGGCATTGCAAAGTGTCGAATTTTTTCAGTATTAGCTGCTATATTACCGCCACGGTCCCGTAGCTCAGCTGGATAGAGCAACAGCCTTCTAAGCTGTGGGTCAGAGGTTCGAGTCCTCTCGGGATCGCCACCCTTTCAATAGCTTACCCCTACCTGGAATTTGCAAGCCCTCGCACCCGGCCTGCGTCATGGCGGCGCGGTGGCGCGATGCCTGCCGTAACCCCGCAAGGCACAATGACCTCCCCGAATTCGACGTCCGTTTGAGCCGGACAGTGCTGGCCTCAGGGAAAAGGAGTACGTTGGAATCGCTAGCCGGAGTTTTGGTGGTTTCATGGGCGTGGCGCTGGTCGGGCAGCAGGATGCGAAAATCAATCTTGACCGGCCTGCTGGTGGCGCTGGGTGGAATTGCCACAGTAGCTTCGGCAAACTCAGCGGACCTCGCGAACAAGGCGCCGCAGAACTGCAAGGCAGACGACGCGCCTTACAAGAACTATGGCTGCCTTGACGCCTATCTGGGCGACGGTTTTTTCGAGCGCCTGATCAACTATTACCGGCTCGAATGGGGCCATGAGGCGCCGCCGGTTGACCCCAAGGCGCCGCCCGGGCGTCGTGACGGCTGGCCCGCGACGCCGCTATCGATACCTCCGTTCCCCTTCACCGAATGGCCCTATGGCGCGGCCACAGCGCTTGGCGTCAGCCGGCCGTCTTCGAACGACAGCCCCCTGATGGTTGCGCTTGCCAACGCCGGGCTCGGCAAGGCGATGAGCGCGAACAACATCCAGGTCTATGGCTGGGTGAATGGCGGCGGCAACATCAGCACCAGCACGGTGAAGCCCGGCGGAAATTTTCCGGCGGCCGACATGTATACGCCCAACACGCTGACGCTGGATCAGGCGGTGATCTACGTCGAGCGCGTGCCCGACACGGTCCAGAAGGATCATGTCGACTGGGGCTTCCGGGTTTCCGGCACCTACGGCGAGAACGACCGTTACACGACGACCTACGGCATCGCGAGCTATCAGCTTCTAGGGCGCAATCTCACCAACATCTACGACTTCCCGATGGTCTACGGCGAGGTTTTCATCCCCCAGATCGGCGAAGGCCTGGTGGTGCGATTGGGCCGCTACATCGCGATCCCCGACATCGAGGCGCAGCTCGCGCCGAACATCTACATGTACTCCCACTCGATGACCTATGCTTACGACAACTATACCAACGAGGGCCTGATCGGCACGCTGGCGGTGACCAGGAACTGGTTCGTGCAATTGGGCGTGACGATTGGCACCGACACCGCCGCGTGGCGCCTGGGCCAGACGGTTCCCAATCCGTTTCCCAATCCGGTGTACCCCAACAACACGATGCCTCGGGATCCCGGTGCGGTGCCTTCCCTGACAGCCGCCCTTCGTTGGCAGAGCAACTCGGGGGCCGACAGTTTCTATCTGGTTGCCAACGGCATCAATGGAGGCCAGTGGGGCTACAACAATCTGCAGTGGTTCGGCGGGACCTACTATCACAAGTTCGACGAGCAGTGGCACCTGGCGTTCGAAATGTACACGCTGAGCCAACGCAACGTTCTCAATCAAAACAATGCCGAAGCCCAAACCATCATGGCGAACGGCGGCTATCCGTTCACCGTCGCCAACGGCTTCAATTACAACGCGCCGAACTTCGCGCAATGCAATGCCGCGCTGGTGAGTTGTACCGCGCGCGTGGTCGCGGCCGTGGCGTATCTGAACTACAAGTTCTCAGCTCTGGACAATATCTCGTTCCGCCCTGAATTTTATGACGATATGGCGGGCCAGCGCACCGGCGTGAAGACACGCTATGCCAACTTCGGTGTCGGCTGGCAGCATTGGTTCTCGCCGCAGCTCGAACTTCGTCCGGAAGTGGTCTACTATCACTCCCTCGACGCCAACGCCTTCAACGGCAATACCGATGCCTGCCCGGCTTCCGCCAACTGCAAGGCGATCGCCCCCTACAGGAATTTTGCCTGGATCGCATCGATGGATCTGATCCTGCACTTCTGATCGTGCAATTAGAACCGCGCAGTTGCCCAATCCGCCACACGGGCGCCTCGCGACAGCCGCCCCCGGCCATGTCCCTCCGCCGCCTATTTCGCCGTGCCGTCGCAGGCGGATTTGTCCACCACGCAGAACTCGCGGCGGGCAGTCCCCGCGGTGGATTTGCAGTTGGCGATGGCCTGGCCTTGAGCCTGCTCCAGGGACGGCGAAACGGCCCAGCCCACCCCCGGTGTCCCGGCTCCGGGGTCCATCGCGACGGCGACGCACTGGTCGTGATAATTGGCAATCAGCATGCAAAGCGACCGGACGGCTTCACTTGGCTTGCTGGGGCCGGGTTTGCGACAGCCGTCAAGCGCGGTGGCGCGGGCCTCGTCCGGAGACGCTTTGTTGTTGGAGTAGCCGTAGGCAAAGCCCTTCTTGGCCACGTTGTCGGGGACACCAACCGCCAGCGCGCCTTCGGCGGCGCCGAGGTGTGGCCATAGCACGGCGCCGAGCAATACCCATGCGACCGAATGAGCGCGCGCGCCCGTTCGCCGCCTCGCGGAATGAATTGCACCCATCTGCCCCCCTTGACCAAGAGCTGCCCGTTCGCCGCTCCCCTGATTTCAACGTGCCTGGAT